>CAZLYS010000784.1:0-2801 GCA_964563415.1 uncultured Halomicronema sp. | reverse complement strand
ACCCAAGCCTCCATAGGTTCTTAAGGTACTTAGTCCGGCGTCCCCATAAGCTACCACGTCTACACCGTTAGTAGATATGAGGCCTTTTTCTAGTCTGGCTCTATACCCCAGGACCACATCAGTTCTGATCTGATTAGCCCAGCCTGCAGGCCCATTTGATCGGAAGCTTTCCGTCCGGTATAGCCCTGCCGTAGCAAAGGGGCCTATGAACCCCAGGTCAAACTCTGTGGTTAGCCTCAAGTTTCTCTGCAGATCATTAGAGATGAGAGAGTGGGTAAGTACAGTTTGTCTGGCATAAGGTCTGTCATCTTCTACCACCTCAGTGGCCAGTATATCATCAGGCGTGAACGCTGCATGGGAGAGCTGAAGTCCGTAGAAGGTTCTGGGTCTTCTTCCAACACGTAGCAGAAGAAGCCTGGAAAGAAAGAGGTTCTTAAATCGGGGGGTGATCAGCTTTACGCCCCAGCCCTCTGTGTAATAGCGATTTGTGCCTCCAAATCTGTCATTATCATAGTAGATATCCAGGATACGTTTACTACTGACATCCACATCTTCTATGGTAAAACCCGTACAAGGCTGGCTCCATCCGTTGAGGGAAAATAGGATGGTAAGGGCGAATAAGAGGACATAGATTTTCCCTTCTCTAGACTTGGCTGGATTCATAAAGCAATTCTTGATTCGTGAAATAGGCTACCTTAAGAACGTACTTATAGCTTTCTTCTTTTGATTTCTTTCTTCAATAATGATACCTCTCTGCTGGATTGACCGGCAATAGCAGTATTTTCTTCTGCTCTTCTCATCAAATAGGGAATCACAGCCTTTACTGGACCAAAAGGAACATACTTAGCCACGTTATAGCCAGCATGACTCAAGTTAAAGGAAATATGGTCTGACATACCCAGGAGCTGAGAAAACCATACTCTTTTGTCATCTGGAGAAAGGCCCTGGGCCTCCATAAGTTCCATGAGCTGATAACAGCTGTCTTCATTATGTGTACCAGCACATAAGAATACCCTATCTATATGTTGCAAACAAAGCTTTTGTGCCTCATTAAAATCTCTGTGCGTAGCTTCTTTGGATGGCTGGATAGGATCTGTGTATCCTTTTTCTTCCGCTCGCTCACTCTCTTTCTCCATATAAGCTCCGCGTACGATCTTCACGCCTGGGAAGTAGCCTTTCTCCCTACTTCTCTCTATCAATGAGGAGAGGTAAGCCAGGCGGTCATGCCTGTATAGCTGAACGGTAGTATATACATATGCGGAATCCTGATTGTATTTCTCCATCATCTCCTCCGCCAGTGCATCAATGGTCCCCTGTATCCAGCTTTCTTCTGCGTCTATAAAAACAGGAGTTTTGGCCTCTACGGCTTTCTGACAAATAGCATTCATCCTTTCCTTCACACGTTCATACGCACTCTCATGCTCAGAAGTAAGGGTATCTCCGGCTTGTATAGCTTCCATCAGTCCGAAGGAGGCAAGCCCGGTAAGTTTACATGCACTGAATGCTACTTCTTTATGATCAGCACCTTGTTCCAGGGTTTCTAATATGTTTCTCAGGGTCTCGTCAAACCCTTTCTCTGTTTTCTCTGCTTCTACAGAATAATCCAAAATGGTCCCCACACCGAACCTTGCTAATTGAAGGGAAGTTTTCTCAGTATCCTTAATGCTTTCTCCACCACAAAAAATATCGAAGAGGGTCTTTTTTACTATGCCTTCTATAGGTAGGCCTATTTTCATGGCCCCCTGAACCATGGGAGGACCTATTTTCGTGAGAAAGGGAGAATCTATTAAGCGATACAACTGGAAAGTTCTTCTTAACTGACCATCAGTCTTTGCCTGAAAAGCGAGCTCTGTATTATCGAAATTTACCTTGGCAGGTATTGGCTTGTTCATAGAGAAGATCAATTATCTGTTGGTTCCAGGTAGCCGGATTCTTTTCTTTCCAATGATTCATCATTAGGATGTGGAGGAGGAAAAAAGGCTAAAGATTTAGCTGTTTTGCTAACGTAAAAGTACTCCAGACTCAACTCTCCTACCCGGTAATCTACTCTTCCTTCCTGTTCTTTCTTGATGGTAGAGCCATCCCACATGACCGTATCTGTAGGAACCGGAAGATCCGGTAAAATAGGTTCATGAGAAAAGTAATATTGGCCCTGATCTATAATATACCTTCTAAGTGAATCTCCGTCTTCTATGAAGTTAGGAATGGGGGTCAACTTTTTGTCAGGACTGATTCTGTGATAGGTATCTCTGCCCCATCCTTGTTCCAGGGGAGAGGAGGTCAAAAGTATACCTGAAGGAGGGATGGTGATCTCCTGGGCAGAGTCTGAGGAGGGCAGGGGAGGGGCTCCGGGAATGCTGTATTTGATGCTAACCCAGCCTTCAAAATCCTGAGGTATATAGAAGACTCTGTTAGTCCTCATGGTACTTACCCAGTAGATGATCAGTAGAAGCGCTAATGAAGGTGTGGCTATCATTAGAATCCGATCAACCAGTTTACGTTTTCTTTTCTCCATACTTATCCTTGAATGAATTATCCCCTACTGCTAAACATTCACGCTTTTCCTTCCTGTGAACACGCTTGATAATTCAAGGTTTGAGCCCTCAACAATAATGGGCAAATTCATGTAATCCAAGTATAAAGCTATAGATATCCGCCTTATAAATCCTAGATGAGATGAGAAAAATTTTATTTACCCTGTTTCTGTCAGCTACTGTTTCCTCGGCCATGGCCCTAGAGATTAGCTATACAGGAACGCTCGACAAGGCAGAGCTGAATTCAGTTTTGCCCGTAAGTGCGTG
>CAZLYS010000783.1:0-2803 GCA_964563415.1 uncultured Halomicronema sp. | reverse complement strand
ATCATTTGGCGATCGCTGCGCAACGCTCCCACACTGGAAGTGCTGCTGAGGGAGTTAGTTCCCCTGCTGTCTCGCCAGCAGGTCACAGAGCCCACCCGGCGCAATTTCTTAGATTGTCTGCGTCACACCCGCTGTCTGTTGATTCTCGATAACCTAGAGACGATTTTGCAGGCGGGGAGTCAGGCTGGTTATTGTCGCCCCGGCTATGAAGACTACAGCGAGTTGCTACGGGTGGTCGGGGAATCGGGTCATCAAAGTTGTGTAGTGTGGACCAGCCGCGAAAAACCGGCAGAAGTGGCCACCTTCGAAGGCCTTGAGGCAGCTGTGCGATCGCTGACCTTGAGCGGTTCATTAGAGATTGCCTTGGCCATGATTGAGACCCAAGGGTTGGCGGGGACGCTCGCTCAAAAACAGACGCTTTGCCAGCACTACGGCTGCAGTCCCTTAGCACTCAAGATTGTGGCTAGCTCGATTCAAGAATTGTTTGACGGTGAGATTGTTCAATTTTTGGACGCAGAAGCCTCCGTCTTCTATGGGGTACGACGACTCCTTGATCAGCAGTTTGAGCGGCTCTCAGCGTTGGAACGCAGCATCATGTATTGGCTCGCAATTAATCGTGAGTGGACCCCAATTTCAGAATTAGCTACCGATATGGTGCCGCAGGTAGGCCGCACGAAAATTTTGGCGGCTTTAGAATCCCTAAGCTGGCGATCGCTGATTGAAAAGCAGGCCAGCCAGTACACCCAACAACCCGTGGTGATGGAGTATGTCAGCGATCGGCTGACTGAGCAAGTATTTCAAGAGCTATGCCAACCAGATAACCTCTTGCCCACTTGCCTGTTTAATAGTCATGCATTGCTGAAGACGACGGTCAAAGACTATGTTCGGCAAAGTCAAATCAGATTGATCTGGCAGCCCATCATCCATCAGTTACAAACCACCTTTGGGGTGGCTTCCCTGCTTGAACACCATCTCCAAAGAAGCCTAACGACCCTGCGAACGATCCGTAGTCCTGGCTATGGCGGTGGCAATCTCATTAACCTGCTTCATCTCCTCGATGTTGATTTAGCAGGCTATGACTTTTCAGGATTAAGCATCTGGCAAGCTTATTTACAGAATGTCGATTTACATCAGGTCAACTTCCAGCATGCCAATTTAGTCCGGTGCGCTTTTACTCAAACGTTTGAAAGTCTGATTGCGTTGGCCTTTAGCCCCGACGGCCAATTGTTAGCGACGGGTGACATGGATGGAGAACCACGCCTGTGGCGCGTTTCTGACGGGCAGCCCATCCTGACGTTTGAGCGCCATAAAGAAGCTATCTGGAGTCTTGCCTGGTCTCCCAACGGGTGCACACTCGCTACCGGCAGCGAAGATCGAACCTTAAAGCTCTGGGATATTCAGACTGGGGCTTGTTTACGCACCTTAAAGAGTCCTTTAACTA
Organism: uncultured Halomicronema sp.; assembly: GCA_964563415.1. GTDB lineage: Bacteria > Cyanobacteriota > Cyanobacteriia > Phormidesmidales > Phormidesmidaceae > Halomicronema. Next base: position 1,362 of record CAZLYS010000783.1, on the reverse strand, counting down.
TCCGGGCGATCGATTGGTCCCCAGACGGACAGTGGTTAGCCAGCGGTGGGGATGATCACTGCGTGCGGTTGTGGCAGGTTGCCACTGGAGAATGCGCTAACACCCTGGTAGGACACACCGGTTGGGTTTATGCCACGGCCTTTAGTTCTAAAACCCCTCAAGCTAGTAAGCCGATATTGGCTAGCGGGTCTTTTGATCAAACGATTCGTCTGTGGGATATCACCACCGGCCAGTGCATACAAACCCTGGAGGGACATGCGGGGGGAATTTGGTCTGTTACCTGGAGCCCCGACAATCAGCGCTTAGCCAGCAGCGGCGAAGACGCTCAGATTAGAATCTGGGACATCGCTAGCGGTCAATGCCTGATGACCCTGGCCGGACATAAAAGCCTCATCTTCTCTGTCGCTTGGAGTCCCGATGGCAAAATCCTGGCGAGTGCTTCCTATGATCAAACCGTTCGCCTGTGGGATGCGGCCAGTGGTCAATGTCTGACTACGCTGCAACAAGACAATAACTTGGTCTGGTCTGTGGCCTGGCACCCGCTCAGCCATCTGTTTGCCACTGGCTCCCATGACCGAACCATCAGACTTTGGGAACTCCAGAGTCGGGAGTGTCGCCGCACCTTACATGGCTATACCAATCGGATTTGGGCGGTCGTTTGGAGTCCTGATGGCCAAACCCTCGCCAGTAGCAGCAACGCTTGCGCCATTCGCTTGTGGCAGCCGAGTAGTGGCCAGTGCTTGAAAACGCTACGAGGCCATACTAGCTGGATTATCGGCTTGGACTGGAGTCCCGATGGCCAGACTCTGGTTAGCGGCTCGGATGATCTCACCATTCGCTTGTGGCAAGCCAGTACCGGTCAGTGTGTCCAAATTTTAGAAGGTCATCGTTCTTGGGTTTGGTCTGTCGCTTGGAGTCCTGATAGTCAAAGCCTTGCAAGTAGTTCCGCCGATCAAACTGTGCGCATTTGGGATGTCGATAGCGGTCAATGCCGTCTGTGTTTAGAAGGACACAACAACTGGGTGTGGACCGTTGCTTGGCGTCCCGATGGTCAAGTCTTAGCCAGTGGTTGTGACGATCAGAAAATTCGCCTTTGGCATCGCCAACAGGGGACTTGCCTGCGAGTCCTCGAAGGACATCGCAACTTTGTGCGAACCATCGCTTGGCAACCGGTTGGCTCAGTTTCCCCAGCCGCGACGGGACACCTGCTGGCCAGTGGTAGTGATGACTGCGAGATTCGTCTTTGGAATACCGCCACAGGTGTCTGTCTGAACACCCTAACGGGGCACACCGATCACATCAGAAAAATTGCTTGGCATCCGGATGGGGTATTGTTGGCGAGCGGTGCGGCTGATTTCACCG
>CAZLYS010000782.1:0-2809 GCA_964563415.1 uncultured Halomicronema sp. | reverse complement strand
GGACTGTGTGGTGATAGCGCTCCTTTTGGTAGGAATCCAGTATGTCTTCTTCCCGCTTTCCTTGAATCACTTCCGCCAATTTCCAGCTCAGGTTATCTGCATCTCTGATTCCGGTACACATCCCCTGCCCTAAAAAGGGTGGCATTTGATGGGCAGCGTCCCCGGCTATGAACATTCGGTTTTTTCGCCATTTTTTGGCGAGTAAGGCATGGTAAGTATAAGGCGCTATCCTGAGAATCTTCACCTTACTCACATCTATGTGGTAGGAAAGCAGCTCTAAACTCAGGGGTTTCAACTCATCTATAGGAAGCCTACTCTCTCTGGGGCCCAGCATAAACTCCCACCGTCTATGCTTCCCTACCCCCGGAACATAGGTAGCGGGCCTGTTAGGATCACATATTTGTTGGTGGTTCTGTGGCAGCAGTTTTTGCTCTTCTTCCTCCACCATCATATCTATGACCACCCATGACTGGTCAAACCTCAAAGATTTCATATCTACCTGCATCAGGCTTCTAACCCAACTCTTCCCTCCATCACACCCAATCAGCCAATGAGCTTGTAGGAAAAGGTTATCTCCAGAATCTACTTCCTGGATTTCAACTTGAAAGTTCTCGTCTGCTTTTTCACAACTGATGGCTTCCCATCCTCTGTATGGAGTGATATTAGAGAATCTTTTCAGACCGGATTCCAGTACTTTTTCCAGCTCTGGCTGGAAGAACCAATAGTCAGTAGGTAGCTGAGGACTTCCACTTCGCTGGTCCAATACTATGGAAGTAAGGATGTCACCAAATGCATCCACCATTTCCATTTCTTTAAATGGAGAAATGATGTCCCGAATCTGATCTCCCAGACCCATAGCATCGAATATCCTTAAGGTCTCATCATCTCCATGAATAGCTCTGGGAAATGGTAAAGGTGTTTTCTCCCTCTCTATCAGGGCGACAGAAATCCCTCTTTTCCCTAATAGATTGGCCATGGAAAGGCCTACCGGCCCCATGCCTATAATGATTACCTCAAAAGTATCCGATGTGTCCAAGTTTCATTAGTGATTTACGCCTTGCCCAAAACAAATACGATATCCATCTGGATCCAACAGATCGAAATCCTTCATCCCGTAGTCTCTTTCTCCCAGAGGGGTATCCATCTCCACGCCTTTAGCTAGGTATTCCTGATAAAGTGCCTCTATGTCATACACAAATATATACAGGGCCGTATGATCTCCCTGCACAGGTGGATTAGGGGAACTGGTCAAATGTATACTTACTCCTTCGCCCCTTTTAAGTACGGCATAGGAAGCAGGCTCCTCCCAGGTAAAGGTAGCTTCAAACCCCAGTTGGTCCTTGTAAAAGGCGAGAGAAGCTTCCACATTTTTTACCGCCAGGACGGTAGCAGCGTGAGAGAAGAGTTCTTTGGTTGGATTTTGCATCTTGATTAGCTTTACGGTTTAACAAATTTCTCTATTCTACTCAGGCTTTTAAGAAGGTAGTCCAATATATAGACCTATTTCTAACTTAGTAAAATGCATCTGAATCCCAATAATGAATACTACCCAGAATATCTACAGCTGGTTAGCAAGATGAAAGAAATGGGGAAAGAAAGAACCTTTGAGCCTTCAGAGCACATCATGACAGAAGGCGGGCCTGCGGATTTTATGTTCTTCATTGAAGAAGGGGTGTTCAGAACTTACAGGTGGTTTCAAGACAGAGAGGTTACCAGCGGATTTACCTTTAAAGATGATGCAGATGGCTGTCCTTATTCTCTCATACATGAGGTTCCGAGTAAGGACTACATACAGGCGCTGGTCCCTTCAAAAGTTATTATGACTTATAAGCGGGACTTCATGGCATTGGATTTACCTTCAGGCCAAAGCATAAATGTCTTCCTCCAACTCTTACTAACCCAGTACATAGAAACACTTATAGGGAGAATCAATGAAAGCAAAGTCCTTACTGCTGAGACCAGATACCTACATCTGCTTAAAAGAAGTCCAGAACAAGTCTCTCAACTTCCCCTCTCTCATCTGGCTTCCTTTCTGGGTATTTCCAAGGAAAGACTTAGCAGGATCAGAAAGAAGTATCATTTGACCTAGGTCAAATGAAAACTCCTTTCACTCCTTTACCTTTGGGGTATCAATCATGATAACCTAGCCTACATGCGTATATCGATTTTTACGGCCCTTTTGATTTGTTGGATAGGAGGATGGGCACAGTCCCCTGAGGAAAAGATAAGTCAGCTCATGGAGGAGCATCTGGTGATGAAGGGAAAAACGCCTGTCCCTAACTTTTTACTCTATGCCCACAATCAACAAAATGGAAGAACATTCCATACATCAGCCGGGGTATTAGGCAGAGATGAATCTCCTATTGACTCTTCCTATCAGTTTAATATTGCGAGTATCACCAAAACCTTTGTGTCTGTAATAGTACTTCAGATGGTAGAGGAAGGGAAGCTATCTTTGGATGATCTGGCAGGGGACTATCTGGATGATATTCCATTTATCAGGTATGAGGAGTTTTTGATACATGAGAAATCCTCTGTTTCTGACAAGATCACCATCAGGATGTTACTGAATCATACCTCTGGCATCCCTGATGTATTTACGGATGCTGAAACCCGTTTCTTCCTCAGCGTATACCTGCATCCCAAAAGAAAATACACCCCTCAGAGCTTTGTCAAAAAGTACTTCTCTTATAAGCTTCATAAAAAACCTGTCAACCTACCGGGAGAGGGCTTCCACTACTCAGACATGAACTACATGTTGCTAGGCTTCATCAGCGAGAAGTTGGGGAATACGACCTTGCACGAAGCC
>CAZLYS010000781.1:0-2822 GCA_964563415.1 uncultured Halomicronema sp. | reverse complement strand
TTGACGCTCTAACCCTTATGAAACAAAAGTTGTAGGTGGGTTGTCACCCTCTGAGAGGATAAATAAATGCCATCACAGATTATCGTAGATGTGAAGGTTTTACCGAAGCTGCCAATCTGCCGATACTCAAGATGCCAATCCATTCCCTACACCAACCTGATCTGAGTGATTTTGCAGGACATCCTGATCAAGCATTGCTAGTCGCTAACAATTTGCATAAGTGCTTTGTTTTACATCACCAAGGTGGCGCTCAGTTACCAGTTTTGCAAGGTGTTTCTTTAGTCTTAACAACTGGAAGCTGTATCGCTTTGAAAGGTCCTTCGGGGTCAGGCAAGTCGACATTCATGCGATCGCTATATGCCAACTATCGCATTGACCAAGGCAACATTTGGATAAAGCACCAAAACCAATGGCTAGATTTGCCGACACTGGCCCCCCATAAATTAATCGCTGTACGCCAGCACACCCTAGGTTACGTCAGTCAGTTTTTACGCGTGATTCCCCGAGTTCCAGCATTAGAGGTTGCGGCCGAACCCCTGATTGATTTGGGCACCGAGCCAGAGGTAGCCAGAGACACTGTGCGACTTTTATTCCAGCGATTGCACTTACCAGAACGCCTGTGGCAGTTATCACCCACGACGTTTTCCGGCGGGGAAAAACAGCGGGTCAACATTGCCCGTGCTTTTGCCGTGAATTATCCAATTTTGCTGTTGGATGAACCTACATCGGCTTTAGATGCCGCGAACCGCGAGGTGGTCATGCAACTCATTGAAGAACGTAAAGCCCAGGGATGTGCCATGGTGGGCATCTTTCATGATGATGAGGTGCGTCAACGGGTGTGCGATCAGAGTCTGGATTTTGCCTAATCAAGTTCCTTTGCAGATACAGGTTGTCGGCTTTGCTGGTAGGTCGTAGCAACAATTTTTACGTCAAAAGCAGTGCCCTTTAATCCGGACAGTACGTCTTGCTCTGCATAAAAGGGGTAGTTCGCTCTGAGTTACAGAGCACTGTTTGGACATCATTGTCTGCCACCCACACTTTACCCATGACATACAGGAGAGAATCCTTCTGAGGAATGGCCCGCAAACGCAACCCGGAGACCCTTTCTCCATCTTGAGTTTGATGATTATTAAAATTATCAATTACGATTTCATAGTTGTTCAATTCTGGAGTCGCTAAGGTCCCCCTAAACGATGACCAATCGTTCTTTTCGACAAAATGGGCTTGTTCTTGTTTCATCAAGCTGGACAGCAGCAGCATTGCTTCTCGCGATGCTGCTCGATTCCTGATATTTAAGTAACTGGGCAGGGCGATCGCCGCCAACACTCCAATAATGATGATGACAACGAGCAATTCAATGAGTGTGAAACCGGATGACGATGTTTTCATGTTGGCAAATGACACGTGCTCAGTGTTAGGCGATTACTCGCAAAGTTGGTCTGCCTTCTGAGCTTTGAGTCGCACTTTTGACAGCGGCTAGAGATAGACAACGTGCAGTCCCCCAGAACGGAACCACGGCGATGATCGCCACGCCAATTACAAGAACGATAGGCATCGAAAGACATATCACTGACAAGCGAGCAGCAATTATCAGTACTAGACGCTTTACCAATAGCACCCTGAAATTACTGACAGCTATCGCCAGGAACTATTACTTGATTCCAAATTCATAAATGCCTTCCGGCAGAATCAGATGAGCACCCTGTAAAACCACTGGTGGGAATTTAAAGATGAAGTAAAGCCAGAAGCTGGTTGAGTAATTCCTACTGAGTAGAGATCGCCGGGATTAGAAACTTGCGATGTGAAGGGTTTACGTCCTATTGCCTGGCAATCTCATCATTGGCACGGGGGCTACTCGTTAATTTTATGCTCATGGAACCATGTGATGCCTAACCATCCATGGCATTCAACAGTCCATCCTGATCTAAAGCTTCGACACCAGCAATCCAGTGAGTCCGTTCTCAATCCATCGTGCTGCTGGTTCTTGTTCTGACACAAACATGATCGGGATACCATCAGCCACCTTAAATGAGATGCTCTACCCATCTAAGGCGTGAATGAGGGGACGATCGTGCAGTTCATAGGTCACGTTTGAACTAGCTGAGGACGGAACTCAAAATAGCATGTAACTCCCATGTCAGCAGTGCCTCAGCGTGAAAGCTTAGGGAGCAACGTGGAAGATCTAGACTCCGAGATCAACAAACTACTGTCCCAGAGTCCACAATGACGCCTGTTTTGTCGCCTAAACATCAACCTCGCCGTCTCCCTCAGCAGCGTTAGCCTGACCTCCACCATTAGTTACCTCAGCATTGGAGACTACGACATCTTCAACGAGGGCTTCATCAGTTTCGAGCTCTTCATCATCGTCCTCAGACAGTTCTGAAGGGACGATTGCAACCGCCGCGATCGCGTCATCATCGTCCAAACGCTGGAGCCGCACCCCCTGAGCCGAACGCGACTGAATAGAAATATCATTAACCCGCTGACGAATGATGATGCCTCGATTAGTCACGAGCATCAGTTCTTCATCTTCATTCACGACGAGCACGGCAACGAGCGAATCCTCATCGAGACGAAACTTGAGGGCTTTCAGCCCCATGCCCGCCCGATTCTGTAGCCGGAAGAGCGATATCGGCACTCGCTTACCCATACCACCTGCCGTAATGAGCAGAATCCAGGGTCCCTGACTATTGACAGCGGCTTCATCAGAGTCTTCGGTTGCCCCGGCGGCCTCAGCTTCTTCGACAGCATGGGTAACCTGAGCAGGTAAAATATCCATGCTGATTAACTCATCACCATCCCGCAGGTTCATCGCTTTAACA
>CAZLYS010000780.1:0-2824 GCA_964563415.1 uncultured Halomicronema sp. | reverse complement strand
AAAACTCAGGACTATTTGCTTATTTCTATCCTGAAAGCCCATGCATGCTACATAGGCAAAAAGGAACAGTATTCCGTAAACAGTGAAGTGCGCTGCTTTTCTAATGATAAAGGGAATCTTTAAGGCCTTAAGGGTCTCCACTTCTAACTGGAAGACATTCAGGAGGTAGACCATCCAGTCTGATAGCGCTTTAGAGTCCTCACCGGGTTGGTGGGAAAGAAAGAAAATGATAGACATCCATATCAGCAGGGGAAGAGCCTGAAAATAATTTTTCTGTAGCGGATAAGTGTTGCCCATAAGTTGTGCTCAAGCTAATCAAATGTCCACTTCTGTGGTGTATCAAACAACTCATAATACTGGATTGGAGAACAGATGGTTATGAAAGGCAGAAATTAGTCTATAAACTGCCTTCAAGGCTCCTATGTAGAGGGGATATGCTGGCTAATTATGGGGCATCGCCATATTCTTACATGAATGAATAAGGCCTGCTACTGACGTAACAGGCCTCCATTAGGTTTTCCTCAAAGACGACAGATCAGAGAAGTTTAAAGTTAAAAGGTACATTCACCCAAAAAGCTATCGGAATTCCTCCCTGCACGGCTGGCGTAAAGCGTAACTTGGAAATATGGCTTTCTACCGCCTCACTTAATATAGGATGTACAGAGTTCAGCACGATGTGCTTCTGGTAAAGTCCCTGTTTATTGATTAGCACCCGCAGAATAACCACCCCTTCTATATTGGCCTCCATAGCCGGAACGGGATAGCCTATTTTAGCCTGAATATCCTTCATATTGACAGCTTGCGGCTGCTCCTCCACCACAATGAATGCATGCACATCAGGCTCATCCGTCTTTTCTTCCACTATCACTACGGGCACATCTCCGGCCCCATCTATTTCTCCGTCAAAGAATCCGGTTTCCTCCCCTTCTTTATCCTCAATCCCAATGTTAGGGGCATCCTTAAGTTCCTCCACTTCCGTAATGGTGGCTTCTTCCTTTTCTTCTAATTCAGATTCAGGGGTAGGTTCAGGAATCCTGAAAGCTACCGTTCTCACCTGTGGAGGCTTCAGTTTTGGTGGTGGCGGAGGAAGTTCCACTTCTTTGTTAACAGGTGGCGGTGGGGGAAGGTCAGTCATACTTACCTGTACGACCATCTGCTTCTTCGCATCTCCTCCTTCTTCTGTCGGAAATAGGGCATCTTCAATCCGAGGGGAGAAGGCGACCAGCGTAAAGCAGAGAGACACTAACATCAGGCCTACACTTATGTGCTGATGGTGCTTCTTGCGTAAATCAAATGCTCCATATCTTTTCTCCCTCCCTTCAAAGACCATTTCATCCAGGTCTGCAATAATTACCTTTTGAGAGGACATAATGATGAGTTAATAGTTCTGTCATTATTGACAGTTATAACTAGCCCAAATTATTTCTCCTTTCGTATGAGTATTATTTGCCCATGGTGATGAGTGTTATCACCTTCTGATGTGAGTAATGGCACTAATGTTCTTGCCGTCAGGTTTAGGGTATGCTTCAGCGGGGGGAAGGATTCTATTGGGGAGAGGAATGCTACATTCTCAAGCCAGAGAATTCAGAGGGTATTATCTTTTCTTTTTTTCAATGCTCTTGCAGCTGGAGGCATTCTTAAAATAGTTGAGAGTAGAAAAAGAAGCAGTCGTGGTAGAATAGGTTTGCTCACTATCTTCTTCGGGATCCACCAGGACACACACGCCCATCTCTACAGGTTTTACCTCTTCCTCTTCAAAGGCGTACTGCTGCTTAAGTTGATCATATGAACTCCCCATTATCACTGGAGAGAAAAAGGAAGCAAATGCTTTGGGGTATATCCCCGCCTTCCGTAGGGTAGGAGACCATAAAGGAAAGCTGACACCCACCAAAAAGACATGCATGACCAAGGCTAGAGAAGTAATTAAATGCCAGGGATACTTTTTCCGTAAAGAATACGCCCCGTAATTCTTTTCTCTATTCTCGAAAAGCATTTCGTCTAAGTCTGCCTTTATGTGCTTGTCCTTCTTCATGAACGCTATGGTCAATTAAATTGAGATGGGTATAAACAGCATTACTGGAAATAGTCCTTTTGCACTAATTATCAGAAGAATAACCTAAGATAAGATCGATAAAAAAGAACTCTTTCTTAACAGTAAATCTACGCAAATCTAAGGCTGGGTGGGTAGCTAAAGAGGATGCTTTCTTGACAGTTCTCCCACTAATTTTGTGAGTAGAAATTTTAAATCATGGCTTTTTACTCTATTTGTAGAATTTCTTACAGATAAACCTCTTATGAATCTGAATTTTAGCGAATACTTTTTTTACTTTGATCTTTCATTTCCCGTTACTTAGGTAGGTAGTAAGGATCGCTCCACCCTGAGAATAGGCTATTTGTATGACGACTGTTAAAAATTTAAGCATCTATTTTTCTTTTATTTGGATGCTCTCCTTTTCCTTTCTCTCATTTCCCCTTCATGCACAAACAGTAAGTGCCCTCAAACTGGAGCTGGAAAAATTAAAGAATGATCCTGCCCTGGCTCATTCACACTGGGGGGTATGTGTCATGGATGCAAATTCAGGCAGACTTCTGGCTGAACATCAGTCTCAACACAATCTCATCACTGCCTCCACCATGAAGGCCCTCACCACAGCAACTGCCTTATCCATGCTAGGGCCAGACCACACCTTCACCACCAAGCTGGAGTATGCAGGTAAGTTATTATCAGATGGAACGCTGGAAGGAGACTTATTCATCAAGGGCTCTGGAGACCCTAGCCTGGGTAGTAACAGATTTTCTCCTGAACAAGGAATGGAAAGAGTCC
>CAZLYS010000779.1:0-2825 GCA_964563415.1 uncultured Halomicronema sp. | reverse complement strand
GCACCTTCAAGCAAACCTCCGCATTCGCATTTTTCGCACCTTTGGCTTTGTTGGACATCCCGATTATTGATACGGCCGCCGCGATCATTCGTCGCAGGCTGACCGGGCGCAGCCTTTTCGCCGTTGATCGCGGCCATCTGCATCACTCGCTGATGAAGTTCGGCTACTCACCACGGGTCAGTCTGCTTTGGGTACTTCTCGACCGGCTAAATGCGAGCAGATTTGCTCTATTTCAGGAGTGTGACGGTGTTTGGCCACGCCATAGGCCGCGAGAGAATTGTCTGCTTCTGCCAGTAGCAAGTGTTCTTTGGCCTGACGCCCTCCGCCAGACGTGCCCGATTTGGCATCCACAATTAAGCTGTCAGACTGAGCTAGTCCTTGCTTAAGGAGGGGGGCGATCGCCAGCAAACTCGCCGTGGGATAACAGCCTGGACATCCCACCAGTCGAGCATCGGTAAGGGGCTCACCAAACAGTTCTGGTAAACCGTAGACCGCCTGTTGATTGGTGCCAGCATCGGCGCGATCGCTGCCATACCAAGTCTGATACGTGTCGAGATCGGCAAACCGATAATCGGCTGACAGATCCAAAACTTTGCAACCTTGCTCTAATAACTGTGGCACTAAATTACAAGCCAGGCCATTGGGTAGAGAGAGGAAGACGACATCACAACGGTTGACAATCACCTCAACGGCAACGGCTTCCACAGTCAATGGCACAGCTAAATGAGGATAAAGCTCAGCATACTCTCGCCCAGCACTACTGTTGCCCCCCAAGTAAGTGATTTCTGCCTGAGGATGTTCGCTCAGCAGGCGCACCAACTGCACGCCTCCGTAACCCGAAGCACCCACAATCCCAACTCGAATGCGTTTAGACTCGCCCATAGTTTTCGTATCTAGCCAACGTCAAGATTTCATTCCACAGGGAAACAAGCATACCGATAAATAAGCTTGTTGTTATCTGATTAATCAGTGACAGAACTTTAGCGTAATTGAGGTGTCGATGCTGACATTGACACTACCGGGTAACAATCACCCGAGCATGAAGCCAAATCAGTTTCAAGGTACTGCCGACCGCCATGGTTGACCTTGAGCCTTCGAATATGACATCTAGTCAAGACGCTGCCAGCGTCCCAAAATCGGTTCTTTAGGTTCGGGCAGTGATGGCGTAAGACTGTCTCATCTAAATGTCGGTAATGAGCCTCTGGTTTGACCAGTTTAGCTCGCTCAGCTTAGAGCAGCGGAACTGTAAGAGAATGCCCAAATTAGCTTAAGTGAGCAACCCTACAGCAACAGGACCAAACTCTGCCAGAGTCCGAATCACAGGTGGCTTGGCTCAAAGAGAGCGGGCAAAAGTCATGCCATATGCGTCTTAAACTCCTCGATTAAGAGGATGTTTGGCCAACGGCAAAAATTTCCGAGTTCGCTTTACCCACTGTGTTGATCACGGCTGATCGACCACAATTTGTCGCTCGTCTTCTGAGAGGTGGGCCGATCGCTTACGCCACGCTTGCGCCAGAATGCCGTACTTAGGCGCGCCAATCATCGCGAGACAAAAGAGTATCGTCAACACGACCACAATGCTGCCTCCTGTCGATATATCCAGGTGATAGCTCAAATAAGTACCCATCACGCAAGCACTGACGCTACTCAAGACCGAAATCACCATAATGTGGTCAAAGCGATCGCTCAACAAATAGCCAATTGACCCCGGCGTCACCAACATGGAAATCACCAAAATAATGCCCACCGTCTGCAACGCCGCCACAATGGTTAGCGCCAGTACCCCGAGCAAGGTGTAGTACATGACCCAGTTCCGCATGCCGATCGCCTTAGCATGATTGGGGTCAAAGCAAAACAGCAGCAAGTCTTTGCGGAGTAGCAGGATGACGACAAGCGTAATGCCTCCCGCAATCAAAGTCTGAATGATGTCGAAACGCGAGATGCCGAGCACATTGCCAAACAGGATGTGGAAGAGATCGACATTGCTTGGAATTTTCGTAACGAGGACAAGCCCGAACGCAAAAAAGCCCGTGAACACGATACCGATTACTGCATCTTCTTTAAGACGAGTGTTGGCTTTAATCAAGCCAATCACCACCGTCGCCCCAAACCCAAAGACAAAGGCACCGATCGCAAACGGCATATTCAACGCGTAGGCAATGACTACTCCCGGCACCACCGCGTGGGAAATCGCATCCCCCATCAGCGACCACCCTTTGAGGGTGATATAGCACGACAACACCGCGCACACTAGGCCCACAAATACACTAACCCAAATCGCCCGCACCAAAAAGGCATATTGAAACGGCTCTACCAGCCAGTCCCACAGGGCCGATGCCACCAGCACTTGACTCACGATGCCTGCACCTCTGCCCCATCGAATACTTGGCGTAGCTTCGTGACAGGCAAGCCACCAAAGGTCATTTCCAGGTTTTCTTTCGTGAAGGTTTCGTCGGTGTTGCCTTCGGCCAAAATAGTGCGATTGAGCAAAATCACGCGATCGCAAAACGTCGAGATCGATGCCAGGTCATGGGTCGAAATCAAAATCGTATGGCCTTCTGCCCGCAGTTTCAGCAGCAAATCGATCATGCCTTTCTCCGTTTTCACATCCACCCCGGTAAAAGGCTCGTCGAGCAAAATTACCTTACCTTCCTGGGCCAACGCCCGCGCCAAAAAGGCTCGCTTTTTTTGACCGCCGGAGAGTTCACCAATTTGGCGATCGCGATACGGCACCATGCCGACTCGCTCCAGGCTCTCCATCACCAGGCGGCGATCCTTCTGGCTGGGAATCCTCAGCAGGTTCATGTAGCCGTAGCGGCCCATCA
>CAZLYS010000778.1:0-2832 GCA_964563415.1 uncultured Halomicronema sp. | reverse complement strand
ACAGTAGGCGGCGATCGCGATGGCCGGTCTTGCCTATGTGACATGTTTATCGGAACGGCTGACATGCTCTTTCCGTGGAAACTAGAACACCAGCTTTAAAGAGATTCCTCTGCGACCAAGATTGCCATGCTCTTTGTAGCGATTGCCATGCTGCTCGGACTCATGATGGTGCCATGGGTAACCATGGTGATGGTGCGAAAACGCTTTTCGGGTATGACCGCATTTGTCTTGGTTGTGGTGATTTCATTTGCGGTCATCAGCAGTGCCATCATGGCTCAATGGTGGATTTATAACGGGTATCTCGAACAGCAAATTGCCCCGCTAGATCTTGACGGTGATGGCTTTTGGTCCGCTGCTGAAAAGGCTACTTGGACTGAACAAGACCATCAAAATATGGCGGCCTACATCGGCGATGGTGGCCGCAATGTATTTGTGTTTTTTGTCGCTCCAGTTTTGTCGTTACTGTATGCGACAGGGGTTGCTTGCGTCGGTGGTTTAAGTCGACGATGAAAGGCCGCGATCGCCGTCATTCAGTCACCAAAACCGAGTTCATCTCAATTTGAATACCGATGGAACGATTATTTGTCTATGGCACATTGCAGCCCGGTGGCCCCAATGAGCACGTTTTAAGTGCAATTGGCGGAGAATGGACGCCAGCGTTTATCAAAGGCCAACTGATTGAAGCCGGTTGGGGAGCTGGGATGGGATACCCTGGCTTGGTTATCGACGATGGTGGTGATGAGATTAAGGGATACGTTTTTGCCTCCCCTAACTTGAGTGACCACTGGCCTGATTTGGATGAGTTTGAGGGCCAGGAGTATGAGCGGATTGCGACGCCGGTAACGCTTTCTAATCAAGAGAGCGTTGAAGCTTATATTTATGTTCTGCGCAATCATCCAAGTCTTCAGTCGCAACCGTAGGTTTGGGATACGACTACTTCCATCGTTTTGCTACAGTACTCAGGCCGCTCGCCCCATCTCCAGCAGCTTTTCTGCCACGGCATCATCGACGGGCATCACGGATAGTCGATTACCACGCTTCACCACTAGCAACTCTTCTGGGGAGAACGTCGCCTTGAGCGTGTCCAGCGTAATCTGCTCGGCAAAGGTTTCAACATAGCCGACTTTGACCGTGCGCCAGCGAGGTTCCTCAGGCTTTGATTTGGGATCGTAGTACTTATTCGATTCGTCGAACTGGGTGGGGTCAACGATATCAGCCTCAATGATTTTCATCAGCCCCACAATACCCGGTGGCTTCGTGTTGGAATGGTAGAAAAACCCCAGGTCACCCACCTGCATTTCTCGTAAAAAATTCCGTGCCTGATAGTTTCTGACGCCATCCCAAATCTCTTCGGGGTCGTTTTTTAAATCGGCGATGCTGTAAACATCGGGTTCAGATTTCATCAGCCAATATCGCATCTGTCGTCAGGGCCTCGATTAAGCAGTTTTGGGAAGAACTAGAGGGAGTCAAGGTCACTTGGCGACCTGCCTCAGGATGATGAGAAAGGGCAATTTTTAACGGCTCTGGTGGCAAATAGCGCAACCGCTCTGCCCATTCGATCGCGACTATCCCCGGCGGATATTCTATCCCTTCCCAGTAACTTTCTAAAAATAGGCGATCGCTCTCGGCCCCTTCCAATCGATACAGATCAACGTGGTAAAGCGGCAATCGACCACTGTCGTATTCGTTGATCAGGGTAAACGTGGGACTGTCAATTTCATCTGGAATGTTGAGCCCGCGCCCGATCCCCTTTGTCAGGGTGGTTTTACCCGCGCCCAGATCCCCCGTCAGCAGCAAAACAGTGCCCGCCGCCAATCGTTCACCCAGCCATTGCCCCAAAGCAAAGGTGGCGCGATCGTTTGGCAGTATAAGGGTTTTCGACATCGTGGCAAGGTTTGGAAGGTAGGGGTGAAGCATTCTCGGTGTATCGCAATTCGCTCTTCCATCGATTGACATCGAGAATGCCTCACCCGGACAGCGTATAGCAGTTCCGCATTCATTCCCCAGTATCTATGGGCAGCCGCAGGGCCGTCACCAAGGACAAAGTGCCACCAACCATTCCCCAGATGAACCAGAGACCGAGGTCAGCACCTTTGCGATAGGCCAGTTGCGCGGCGGCGAGGCCAATGAGGCAGTGCAACAGCATCATGACCACCACCGAGAGCGGTAACCCGATCGCTGCCAGGTCAGGTAAATCAGTGAGATAGGATGAGGGCATCAACTTGTGAGGGTGAGCAGTTTGGCCATGAGAGATCCCCTTTGGCGCGTGAAGTCACTGCCTTGGATTCCCCTACTTCAGAATGCCTTACTGACAGAGTGGATGTGCAGACTATAGTCTACACCAGGCTTTCAGAGAATAAGGTCTTACGCTTACTCCCCAAGAGACCACTCATAGACCAATATGACCAGATTTAGGCAATTGAGATCCTTCCATGAGAGGTCTGAACGTAGTCGCCCTCAGTCGGGAATAGATTCAGTTGAGTGCGGTACTCATTGAGCTTCGATTGCGATATTACTTCCGTCCTGTAGAACAAGAAGCTGTGACGCCTGGAACCATAGTGTCTCAGTACAGGATGAGGGTACCTGATCATCAAATCTCTGAACAGTCGAAAGTACTCAGGGATGAATAGATGAACCGTGCTTGTCCCTCGTTTCTCTTGGATGACGCATTCTATTCGGTAAGTCTTGGTCATTCCATCCTCTCCCACATTCCCTTGCATTGCATCCACCCAAGCCGCTTCATTGCGTCCTCGATGGTTTTAGCTTTAGGCTTCTCTCTGCTTGACTGACAAAAGACGTGTTCTGTATCGCTGAGATGCTTACTATTAGGCA
>CAZLYS010000777.1:0-2833 GCA_964563415.1 uncultured Halomicronema sp. | reverse complement strand
CAGCCAGTAATTGGGTAGAACCCCCATGGTAATGCGCGGAGTTTCACAGTGTCTAAACCCCGACCGATTTTGGAAAATATAACTGTACGCACCCACTAGAGGGTTTTCAGATGGATTACATCTATCACCTCGCCAATGCCAGTCTGACCCTTCGAGTTGTCGAACACCTGCTCAGAACGCCCGAGCTACCCTTATCGTGGATTACAGTAATTCACCAGATTGATGGTTGGGTGATTAAGGTCAGAATGCAAGACCTCATCGAAGAGTCCACCGCTGAAGATTTTCGCGCTTATTTGAACGAACTCGGTATTACCCACGAACCCAATATCCGCCTCAGAATGGCTCTGTGGGCATTGGAAACAGGACAGTCTCCCGTTGATGTGATGCGCCGCTATCAAGTAGCGGTCGTTTCCCACGGTAAGCCTGAACGAGAAGAGATTGAGGCATTCCGCAATCAGTTTGTGATGGGCTTAGGCTATTGCCCAGAGACGCTAGCTTAAGGTCTACGTCGTCGTTAATTCGTCCCCCTTCCCAAATGCCCTGTTACCAATTGTCTGGAAACAGGGCATTTTTTGTCGCCTGTGAAAATAGAAAGATTAGGAGAGGGTTAGCCTGACGATGCCCCTGTAAACATCCTTGGCCCTTTCAGGATTGGCTCTGGCAGCGACTGTAGGCTTTATACAGTTAGTCTATTGAGCAAGGGCCACGGGAGACTAAGCCATGTCACGAGGATTTTCACGTCGTCATTTCTTACAGGCTGGCGGCGCAACGCTAACAGCCTTAGGCTGGTCTCAACTCGATGTCATGCGTCAGGGCGATCGCTATGGCCGCGCTTGGGCGCAATCGACGCCTCGCAAACTCGCCCTACTGGTGGGCATCAACGAGTATCCTCGCGATAGCCTATTTGCCCCGCTCAACGGCTGTGTCAGCGATGTCGAACTGCAGTATTACCTACTGGTGCATCGCTTTGGGTTTAACCCCCGCGACATTGTCAGGCTCACTGACCAACAAGCGACTCGCGAGGGCATTCTCACCGCCTTTGAAGAGCATTTGATCAAGCAGGCCCAACCCGGAGACGTGGTCGTGTTTCACTTTTCGGGGCACGGTTCTCGCGTGTTAGACCCCGATCAAGACTTTGAAGATGGACTCAACAGTACCTTGGTGCCCATCGACAGTCCGCTACCAGCGGGCTTTCCTCGTGAGGGCGGACCCGTTAATGACATTACCGGCCATACAATGTTTTTGCTGGGTAGTGCCATCCCCACTGAAAACTACACCGCTGTGTTGGATAGCTGCCATTCTGGAGGAGCCAAGCGCGGTAACTTGACCATTCGCGCGCGACCGGGGGGCAGTGACCTCACTATGAGCGACACCGAACTGACCTATCAAGATCAGTGGCTGTCGCGGTTGGACTTGAGCCCAGAAACCTTCATTCAGCAGCGTCGCGAGGGCATTGCCAAAGGGGCCGCCATTGCCTCTACCCGGCGAGAACAATATGCTGCGGATGCCCCATTTAATGACTTTTATGCCGGGGCCTTTACCTTTGTACTCACGCAATATTTGTGGCAGCAAACAGGTGCTTCTCCCTTGACGGGGGCGATCGCAAATGTCGCTCGCACCACCACCGAATTATCCTTCAGCAATCAAGAGCCCCAGTTTGAGACCAAACCCGGCAGCAATTTCGACAGTGAACCCCTCTATTTCACACCGAAAGTCGCAAACCCAGCTGAGGCAGTGGTGACTAACATCGCTGGCGGCGAAGTCGAAATGTGGCTGGGTGGGGTCGAGCCCAATAGTTTAGAAGCCTTTGATGCCGGGGCCGTATTGTCAGGGGTCGATACCCAAGGACAAGATCGCGGTTTAGTGCAATTGACCACCCGCAGCGGCCTAATTGGACGAGGTCGTCTGCTCGATGCCGATAGCTTACCCTCTGGGGCCTTGTTGCAAGAGCAGGTGCGGGGCATTCCCACCGCAGTCACATTACGTATTGGTTTAGATCCGTCTTTGGGGGCTGATGCTACCAGCGCTCGGGCAGATTTAGAAACGATTCCCAATGTAGAAGCGCTGAATCTGGGAGGCCATGAGGTTCACTATATTCTTGGCCGCATGACCGCCGCCTATCGTCAGGAACTGGCCGGACAGCCCAATTTACCCATAGAAGGTAGTATTGGCCTATTTTCCCAAGGGCTCGATTTAGTACCCGACTCCTACGGTAATCCGGGGGAGTCGATCGCTGAAGCCATCGAACGATTACGACCTAAATTGCGATCGCTACTGGCAGCCCGTACCGTCAAGCTCACGTTGAATCCGGGGTCATCGCGGTTGAATCTCAACGTGACGATGTCGGATGAAAATGGCAATCAGACCTTTGGTCAAGCAGTCACTCTACGAGGCAGTCAGGCACCGCCCCCCCCGCGACCAGGAGTGCTCCAAGTACCAGTCAACACAGGTCTCCGGTTCGCGATTGAAAATCGGGAAGATCGGGATTTGTACCTCAGTGTGCTGGTGGTGGATGCAGCAGGCATCATGGCGGTGATTTTTCCCAACAACTGGACAGCCTCCGTCGAGGCCACATTGCTGCCCGCTGGGCAAATCTTGCTCATTCCTAACCAGAACAGCGATAGTTTTCGACTGGTCACGCAGCCACCGATCGGCACCACTGAGGTACTGGTGGTCGCGAGCACTCGTCCATTAAACAGAGCTCTACAAGGGCTGCAGGCGATCGCCGATGACGCTGGGCTCACGCGTGGCCCAGTCGGTATACCCGACCCCAACGATGTGATTGGCAGTCTCCTCAAAGACGTGAGTGAAGACTCTGATGAAGTCGGGAATG
>CAZLYS010000776.1:0-2834 GCA_964563415.1 uncultured Halomicronema sp. | reverse complement strand
CATAGGAAGCAATCGAGAGCATGTTGAGAACTCAAGAAGGAGAAATCGGGAATGTACCCAAAAACCCCTTGCTAGTGACAAGGGGGCGCTCAGCATTGATGCAAGAGGTCTAATAAAACCGGGAGCCACAATCTGACCCGTCGCATCAATTTCCTGAGGCGCTGAGAGTTGGGAAAGGTCACCTATGGCGATGATGCGATCGCCGGTAATCTCCAGATCTGCTTTTCTGCGAGTGGTCCCCGTGCCATCGATCACGGTGCCATTGCGAATGATCAAATCAATTGCTGCAGAGGACATAGCGCTAATCTCAAATACTCGTGTTTATGGATGCGTGTAGCTAATCTGAAGTTGCGTTTGCCCGCTCATTACGATGATGTGGCCATTGCTCACGATGCAGATCGGCTCGCAGAGGGTTTTACCAACCACTTGGCCATTTTGGCGCACGAGGCTATGGAGATAAATGCCCACACCGGAGCGATCTCGGTCGATAAAGGTAAGATCGCTCGTCACCACCGTTTGCGCGATTCCGGCTTCATCAATTTCCACCGCATCCACTTCTCCATAAACAATCGGGACTCCAGCCGCAATGGTGAAATGGCCGATGATGGGAGCCGTTTCCACCATGCACCGAAAGCCGATGTCTGCAACTAAGGGAGCGAGGGCAGCGTAGGGGGCGATCGCGTTATGCAACACCCCCAACTTGGTCCCGGTGGCCTGATCTTCGCGATAGGCCATACCCAGATCGGGACGCTTTTGCACGCGGGGTGTGTTTTGCAGATGCAGGTTGCCGTGGCGATCAATCGTGATAAACCCCACATCTGCCTGGGGATTGGCCGCTAAAACGGATTCGACGGCCTGCTGTGCCGACTGGCCCGACTGTAGAGCATGCAGGACTTCGACGTTGAGGGGAATGCCGTTGACGCTGGGGCCTTGGGGGACGCGGTGAGCGGTGACCAGTCCCGCTTGGGCATCAGCCGTGAGAAATTGGGCGAGCGGCAGGGGCCGATCCGGGCCGCTGGAAATCAAGGCGGCAGCGACTGCTCCTTGCACCTCATCGGGTGGTTCAATCCCAGTGGTTTCCCCCTCGGTGAACAGGGTGCGGGTGCCGCCTCGTTGCGTTTCGTAGCGTCGCAGAGCCCCGTCGCTCGTGATTACCGCCAGCATCACAAAGCCGCGAATGGCTCCTGTCCCCACCGCTTCAGCCGCTTGTAGAGATTTATAGATAGCCCGTCCGGCATTGGGGCCGGAGGCCGCGATCGCAATGGTCATTAGCGTGCAGTGATCACAAACGGGGGCCTCGCCAAAGATGGTTGATGGAACAACAATGCGGCTCAGTGGCTGCTGTCAAATCAAACTTTTACGCATGGTTGGCATAGTGGCTAACAACTCCAGAATGCTCTCAGCGAAATATATCCGTAATGGTTCCTAACCAAACCTTAAACTTATCTGCACAAAATCTCCCCTGATGACCTTCCCCTTTATGGTCTTTCAGTAAGTTCCTAGATACTGGAAAACTCGGCCCCTTGCTTTGGTAGCCAAAGAGATTGAGGAGAACGCAAAAGCATGAGTTTCAACTTTCACCCCCAACATGCTGGTAAATTGCTGGCGGGATTTGTACTGGTCGGCTTCGCGATCGCTGGGTGTGGCGGTGACCAAACAGCCACGACGGACACGGGCGAAGATGCGGCAGCGGAAGACGCAGTTGGCACCCCAACAGAAGGTGGTTCAGTCACCTGGGCCCGCTACGGGGATGCCGATTCCTTAGATCCCCATCGCACCACCACGACCCTGTCTTGGCAGGTGTTCGACCAAATCTACGACACCTTGCTGGCCTTTGACAACAACGGTGAAGTGGTCGCCAACCTGGCCAAAGAGTGGACAGTGAGCGACGACGGTCTGGAAGCTACTTTTGTGCTGAATGAAGGCATCCTCTGTCACGACGGTACCCCCTTCGACGCGAACGACGTAAAGTACACCGCCGAGCGCGCCATCAACGAAGAGAATCCCAGTGTCACCAGCGGTGCTTGGGGGCCCATCTCCTCAGTGGAAGCAGTAGACGATCTCACAGTGAAATTCACATTTGAAGAGCCATTTGGGGCCTTCATTGCCTTCATGGCCGATCCGTTTTCCAGCCAGATTTGCGATAGCGCCGAGGAATTAGGCGACGACTTTGGCGTCAGCGCGGCAGTGGGCACTGGCCCCTGGAAGTTCGTGAGCTGGACTAAAGGCGACGAGATTGTGCTGGAGAAAAATGCTGATTACCAGAACTTTGGGCGACCCATTGAAAATTCCGGTGCACCATATTTGGATGAACTCGTTATTAAGCAAATTCCAGAATCGCAAACTCGTCTAGCAGGCTTGCAAACGGGGGAAATTGACATCATCGCTGAGCCGCCCTTGGAAGAGTTGGAAGCGATTCGTTCAGACGATTCACTCGAACTGTACGTTGCGGAACAAACCGGGCAAAACGTGTTCTTTGAGTTCACCATTTCCCGGCCCCCCTTCGATGACATTCGAGCACGGCAGGCAGTCGCTTATGCGATCGATCCCGATGCGGCAATCGACATCGTCTTTGGCGATGTGGTGAAGCGCGAAAAATGCACCGTGGCTCGCGGCGTTCTGGGCAACGACCAAGATTTCTGTGCGGAGCATGGCTACGAGTACGATCCGGCAAAAGCGCAGGAACTGCTGGCGGAACTGGGCTATAGCCCGGAGAACCCCCTCACGGTCACTATGATGACCTGGGTCGGTGGCAACCGCGAAAAGATGGTGCAGGTCTTCCAAAACCAGTTAGCGCAAGTGGGCATCGAAACCGAAATTGAGACCATGGATAT
>CAZLYS010000775.1:0-2834 GCA_964563415.1 uncultured Halomicronema sp. | reverse complement strand
ATCTGAATCTAAAGAGGAACTTACTGATAAAGCTTCCTGAGTGCAATGAAGTTACTATCAACTGAGGAAATTACTTAGCATTTACCTCAGCAGGACTATGGCGAAGTACGCACTCGTGATTGGCCTCGTCGCTATGATAATTTCAGTAACCTGAAAAGCGCTGCTAAAGATGCCGAGGCGATCTCCAAACTGCTGGAGCAGCACCGATACCAAGTGACTCGGCTACCCAGAAAATTGGTAGACGAGAATCAATGGGCGATCGCCTCCGATAAATCCCTCAGCCGCAGGGAACTGGAAAAAGAACTGAAGTCTTTTTTTCATGAGCGAGCCAAGCATCAGGAGGCGGTCATTTACTTTGCTGGCCATGGCTTCCGCGTCTCTGATGCGCTGACTGGCGATGAAGAGGGCTTTTTGGCGACCTCTAAGGCAACTCAAGAAGGCCAAAATGCCATTCCCTTTGATTCTCTAAATAAGCTAATGAGTCAGGCTGAGCTGAGCAGCTTGGTCGTCATGATGGACTGCTGCTATGCCGGTTCCTTGCTGGAAGGGCAGCGGAGCCTGCTGCAACCGACTCAAACTATCTTGAGCCACAAACAGAACTCCTGCCTGATTGCGGCCTGTCGAGATTTTGAGCGGGCGCGGGAAGGTCAAGACCACGGCATTTTTACCGCTGCACTCTTGAAAGGCTTGTCTGCTGAACATGCAACTCAGGAAACGATTACGAGCAATGACTTATTTGGCTTTGTCGAACGCGAACTCAAGACCAGCGGCCAAGAGGTGATTCATGCTGGGATGGGGGGCGCGATCGACCTCGTTCACTACCCGAAACAGGAAACCACCCCTTCAGAGAAACCTGTCACCTCGGCCCGAGTGTTTATCAGCTATCGCAGTCAACCGCCCGATAGTGAACTGGCTGAGAAGTTTTACCAGGCGTTGAAGGCGGCAGGTCATGAGGTGTTCATGGCGGCGGAAAGTATTCGCTTAGGCGATAACTGGTCTCAGCGCATTGATCGAGAATTAGAGCAGTGCGATTATTTTGTGCTGCTGCTGTCACCCAAATCGGCAACCAGCGAAATGGTGACGGAGGAAGTGCGGCGGGCAAAGGAACTACGGGATACTAGGGATTCCGGCAAACCAGGAATCTTACCAATCAGGGTAGATTTTCCGCTGTCTTCGCCGCTGAACTATGACTTGCGAGGCTATCTCAATCGGATTCAGCAGCGGGAGTGGCAGTCTGACGAAGATACCGCTCAGATTTTGCAGGAAATATTGGCGATTCTTAGCAGTGGCGACGTTCCCTCTCAGGAGTCCACGACCTCAGAGACGACGACAGAGCCCCTAACCGAGCAGCCGGACGCACCACCGTCTCCCATCGCGCCCCCCGAACTGCCGGGAGGACAAGTCGATTTAGCGTCTCTCTACTATGCGGAACGGCCACCTATCGAAAAAGACTGCTATGAAACGGTACTCAGGCCGGGTGCATTGATTCGGATCAAGGCTCCACGTCAGATGGGCAAAACGTCTTTGATGTCGCGGATTTTGCGCCATGCTGAGGAGCATGAATGTCTAACTGTCCCTCTAAGTTTTCAGTTAGCGGACGCGGCCATCTTTGCTGATTTAGACAAGTTTTTACGGTGGTTTTGCGCCAGTGTGGGGCGGCGGTTGCGGCTACCGAACAAACTCAACGACTACTGGGATGAGATCTTTGGCAGCAAAGACAACTGCACGGCCTATTTAGAAGAATATTTGCTGCCCGCCATCTCTCAGCCCTTGGTGCTGGGTTTAGATGAAGTGGACATGGTGTTTGAGCATCCCAACATTGCGGCGGACTTTATGGGATTGCTGCGGGCCTGGCACGAGTCGGCTAAGACCAATGCGTTGTGGAAAAAGCTGCGGCTAGTGGTGGTGCACTCGACCGAAGTCTATATTCCGATGAATATTAATCAGTCGCCGTTTAATGTCGGTTTACCGATTGAGCTGTCGGAGTTTTTGCCGGAGCAGGTTTTGGACTTGGCTCAAAGGCACGGGTTGAGCTGGGATGAGGGAGCCATAGCCAGACTCATGAACATGGTGGGAGGACATCCGTTTTTAGTGCGCGTCGCATTGTATCAGGTAGCACGAAAGGAAAGGACGTTGGATGAGTTACTTACCATTGCGCCGACTGAAGAGGGACCCTATGGCGATCACTTACGGCGTCACTGGTGGAATCTGGAGCAGCGAGAAGAGATGGCTGCGGCCGCGAAGCGAGTAGTGGCTGTGGCGGGTCCGGTGAGGCTAGAACCGATTCAGGCATTTCAGTTACACAGCATGGGGATTGTGCATTTGCAGGGGAATGATGTCATGCCTCGCTGCGATTTGTATCGTCGATACTTTTCTGATCGACTCAATGTGGGGAGGGCTTAGCCATGAGCGATGACTACCAAGTTGGGGGCAGTCTACCTGCTGATGCGCCTAGCTATGTCAAACGGCAGGCGGATTATGAGCTGTATGAAAAGCTTATAGCCGGGGAGTACTGCTATGTGCTGAATTCTCGCCAGATGGGAAAATCCAGCCTGCGGGTACAGATGATGCAGAGGTTGACAGCGGAGGGAGTGGCCTGTGCTGCAATTGACCTGACGCAGATCGGGGGGGATGAAAATGTTACGGCTGACCAATGGTATGCCGGTTTCGTCCGCCAGCTTTGGAATAGTTTTGATTTGACCACTCGCGTCAACTTCCGCCAATGGTGGCGCGAGCGAGATGATATCTCATCAGTGCACCGATTTGGCGAATTTGTTGAACTCAGATCTTGCACCAGTCTCAAGTGAGACAGTAGTTCTCAAATTTGCGGTTAT
>CAZLYS010000774.1:0-2844 GCA_964563415.1 uncultured Halomicronema sp. | reverse complement strand
CTTCATGCCTCAACTTAACAAGCACAAGTACGCAAAATATCCCGAACAACGTGCATTGGCTTAGCTCATTCATACATCCTCTCGGAGGAAGATGCGCCATATTGCGTAAGAATTGCCGGCACTGGTGCGTAATCAGGATCTAGCTACAGTGAAGGAGCTGTCTCCTGCTTAGCCCCATGCAATGCCCTAACTGCCAGAGTGAGCAAGTCGTCAAGCGAGGCTTTGACACACTTAAAAGATGGCCCTTCTATCCAGCGATATCACGGCAAGTCATGTCGCCAACGCTAGTAACAGAGGATTTGAACGCATACCCTCTTAGCAGACCAGAGCCCTGCAGAAAGATTACCGCCTGCCGCGCAATGATTACCGGATACCGCGCAACAGTTCTCGCGTGCGACGCAATAAATTTTAGGTGCGGCGCAGTGTTTTTTTAGAACGGCAGCTTGTTTGATATCGATTTGCTTTTGAAATGTCCCACATCAGAGTTGATACTACTTGAAGCTTATTGAGATATATACGGTCATTGGCCAGAGGCCATCTGGGACATTTCAAAGCTAACACCGTATGACTATTGACCCACCAGTCCTCTAGTGACTTGAATAAGTTGAGGGGCGGCGCTCATGCTCGGATTTGTTGCCAGTCGAGGTGCTAGCGTCTGAGTTTTGCCTATATCTGCTGACGCAGTTTTAAAGTATCTGGATAGTCAGGCTTGAGCGTCAGGGTTGGGTATCAACTCAACGAACCCCTTCTATTTCACAACGACTCTGATGCCGCGACCACTGCAAAAGTCTCTTGCCAAGCGTTGGGGAAGCGCATCGGCAGATGAGTGCCCACGGAGTTTTTCAGTGTCAGGTATTGAGCTTTCCAATTGAAAAGGCCCAGGTAGGGCCTCACAAACCGTTATCCTAGTTAGCGTGTAGCGGGCGACCTCTAGGACTGTCATGGATACCAAAGCATTTAAGCGATCGCTGAATCAATCTGACAAATATTTCCGCAAGAGTTTGGGCCATGGCGAGCAAGTCGCCGACCAAATGAAGACGGAATATCAGAGCGGTCTGATTCAGAGAATCCGTGACAACAACTATGTCCTGACAGAAGGGGACGTGACGATTTACTTAGCCAAGTCCTTTGGCTTTTGCTGGGGCGTTGAGCGAGCCGTCGCCATGGCCTACGAAACGCGGCAACACTTTCCTAGTGAGCGCATCTGGATTACGAATGAAATCATTCATAACCCTGGGGTAAATCAACGCCTCCGGGAGATGAATGTTCACTTTATTGAAGTGATTGATGGGCAAAAAGATTTCGACGTTGTGGGTGAAGGCGACGTCGTGATCCTGCCAGCCTTTGGGGCCAGCGTACAAGAAATGCAGTTGCTGAACGATCGCGGCTGCACCATCGTCGATACCACTTGCCCCTGGGTGTCTAAGGTGTGGAATACGGTCGAGAAGCACAAGAAAAAAGACCACACCTCCATCATTCACGGCAAATACAAGCACGAGGAAACGGTCGCGACCAGCTCCTTTGCGAAGACTTATTTGGTGGTGCTGAACTTAGACGAGGCGAAATATGTCGCTAACTATATTTTGCACGGTGGTCACCGAGAGGAGTTTCTGACCAAATTCCAGAATGCCTATTCTGAGGGCTTTGACCCTGATCAGGATTTAGACCGCATTGGGGTGGCAAACCAAACCACCATGTTGAAGGGCGAAACCGAAGCGATTGGCAAGCTATTCGAAAAAACCATGCTGCAGAAGTATGGCCCGCTAGCGTTGAACGATCATTTCTTGGCCTTCAACACGATTTGCGATGCCACCCAAGAGCGTCAGGACGCGATGTTTGAGCTGGTGGACGAAACCGTTGATTTGATGCTGGTGATTGGCGGCTACAACTCATCCAACACTACTCACTTGCAAGAGATTGCGATCGAGCGTGATATCCCCTCGTACCATATCGACGGGCCAGAACGCATTGGGGCTGATAATCGCATTGAGCACAAGCAGCTACACGGCGAGCTCACTACTACAGAAAACTGGTTGCCAGCGGGGCCAATTACCGTCGGTGTGACTTCCGGGGCGTCAACCCCCGATCGCGCTGTAGAGGAATCGATTGAGCGCATCTTTCAACTGAAAAACAGCGCTTCCCTGGTTGCGGCTGAATAGGGAATTTTGCTTTCAGGGGTAAGCACCGGGAACCGCGACAAGCTTTGTCAGCACTGCAAGCTGCGATGAAATTGCCCATCTTTCAAGTTGATGCGTTTACCGATCAAGCGTTTAGTGGCAATCCGGCTGCGGTTTGTCCTCTTGAGCAGTGGCTACCTGATGATGTGATGCAGCGTATCGCGATGGAGAATGCGGTTGCTGAGACAGCATTCTTCATTCCGGTCGATCAAGGCTTTGAGATCCGTTGGTTCACACCCGAAATTGAAATGGATTTGTGTGGGCATGCCACCTTGGCCACAGCTCATGTGATTGGCAGGCATCTCAATGTTTCCGGGCCTTCCTTTCAGTTTCAATCCAAAAGTGGAGAGCTTACCGTATCAGTTAAGGATGATTTGCTGTCTCTAAACTTCCCTTCGCGCCCACCCGCACCCAGTAAGGCTCCACAAATCATCTTGGACGCTATCCAGCATGAACCCATAGAGGTTTTGAAATCCAGAGATTATGTGCTGGTCTTTAAAGATGAAGAGACCATTCGACAGCTCCATCCCAATCAACGTGTCTTGGATCAAATCAATCTTGACCCAGGGGGTGTCGTTGTGACCGCCAGGGGAGACCAAGTGGATTTTGTATCCCGTTTCTTCACCCCTCAGGCGAGTATTTTTGAGGATCCCGTGACGGGCTCTGC
>CAZLYS010000773.1:0-2848 GCA_964563415.1 uncultured Halomicronema sp. | reverse complement strand
GCTCAGTTTCCTGCTGCAGATTAAGTGCATCAAGGACGTCTGGTATACGTAAGGCGCCGTTGTACGTACAGATCGCTACTGTAATGTCGACATGACTCATGTCTTTAAGAGAATTTTTTAGATATACAAGTGAATCGACTTAGAGATTCAGCTTATGTTTCCCATTTACTGCTGTCAGGACTAGGTTCAGGCAAGTTGAGAAATTCAATAATTATTCAGACTCTAAAACTATAGACTGTTCACTCACTTCATCAGTCTTCTCAGAAGCTGAGAATGGCGGATATCGTTAATACCTCATATTCGCAAACCCCTGAGCATGTTGGCCCACCTTTGAAAAGCCTTCAACTAAGAGGGGGATCTCGGAATAGCGATCGCCCCCTTAGATGAACACCAGCAATTCTATTTCGCTGAATCTTACCCAAGTCCTAGCAGCGCATCGAGTTCAGCACAATCGGACAGTTGGTATCAATGGCTTGCCCCTGACGCAGCACAATGAGATCACTCTGGGAGCACGCAAATACCTTATTAAAGGATCACGTTTTGAACAAAACCAGATCTGCGGGTTGACCAAGATCCATGCATCTGGCCTCAGTGAGCCTCATAAGATCTGCTGGAGTGCAGGTAATGATTAGGGGCCAGTTGGCGATGGGGCGATCTCGGTGGGCAATATGATCATTCTGGGTCAACACTTCGAGGCAGTCCAAATCACCATAGCCGTGACACGGGTCGCCGCTATGGTCACTCGCGATCGTCACAGGAATGCCTGTCGACTTCAAGTCTTGCAAAACCGTGACGCCTCGATATCGGGGAGTGCGCCGTAGCTGGCGATCTTGTAAATAGAGATTGCACATCGGAAGACTAACGAGAAAGGCTTTCGTTTCTACATTTTGGCCTCCGTAGAACCCTACCTTTCCTGCAGAGTACTCTGTGCTTCTTTGCTATCAGCGTCTAAGGGTTTCAGGCCTAATAAAATGCTTCCGACATCTGCCCTTCTATGGTCTGATCACTATCTCAAGTGGGTGCAGCTCAAATAATCTCTTCACCGTGGCTTACGTATAAACCAGTATATGAACATATTATATTTACGGACTCATCGATAAAGTTCACGTGAAATCGCCCGTGAAAAGATGCATCTCTTTGGTGAATGTAATTAAGTAGACGTATGTGCAGCATTGTTTTGTTGAACATGGTTATCACCTGAATACGACTCAAGTCAGCAGCTAACTTTTTTAGAGCTAGCTGCTTTTTTATGCGGAAATCACCATTTTTAGAAATGGGATAATTCTCGAATATTGTTTGGCCTAGCCAAGCCCTAGCAGCGCATCGAGTTCGGCGTAGTCGGGCAGAGTGGTGTCAATGGCTCGCCCTTGCCTTAGCACCGTACGATCGCTCTGGGGGCGCGCAAACAATTCATTAAACGATCGCGCTTTGAACAAAACTAGATCGGCAGGTTGTCCTAGGCCAATGCACCCGGCGTCAGTGAGGCCCATCATATCTGCTGGGGTGCGGGTGATGGTCAGGGGCCAGTCGGCAATGGGGCGATCAAGGTGAGCAATGCGGGCACTTTGGGTCAGCACTTCAAGGCAGTCCAAATCGCCATAACCGTAAAAGGGGTCTCGGGTATTGTCACTCGCGATCGCCACGGGAATGCCTGCCGCCTGCAATTCTTGCAAAATCGTGACGCCGCGATATCGGGGGGTGCGTCCTGGTTGGCGGTCTTGCAAATAGAGGTTACACATCGGCAGACTCACAATGCCAATGTTGGCCGCTTTGACGAGATCCAAGGTTTTAGCAATGTCGGCGTCTGACTGCACGGATAGGGAACAACAGTGACCGCAGATGACTGGGGCCTCGAACCCATGTCGCAGTTTGGCTTCCGCTACAGCACGGAGCACCTGATGCTCAGGATCGAGACTTTCGTCAACGTGTAGATCCACCGCCAAACCATACTGAGTTGCGAGGGTAAATAGACGATCTAACTGGGCAGACAACTCAGGATTAGGATAGGCGACTCCCCCCAAAATGCCTTGATGCTTGGTGACGAGTTGGGCAAGTCTTTCGGCATCGGCGGTCAGGTAATAATCTAGCGACACGAGATTGACGGTTTGCAGCGTGAGGCGATCGCGCCAAGCCTCTTGAAGGGTAGCCAATACCTGTAAGGCGCGCTCAGCCATTTCACCAAACGCATCGAAATGGGTGCGCAGGGCTTTGGTGCCGTGGGCATAGGCACAGCGCAGGCTAAATTCCATACGCTGATAGAGTTCATCTGCGCTCCAGTGCTGAGCATCTTGCATAACTGCGGCTAGAGCACTCTGAAAGGTGCCATCGTCATTTGGCTGGCGGGGCCAAATATGACCTTTGTCGAGATGGGTGTGTAGATCCACAAAACAGGGAAATACGAGTCCACTTGCCAAATCAATCGCTGGACTGTCGGCAGGAGCCGTCCCTACAGGGGTGATCGCGGCAATTTTCCCAGCGTGAACGTGCAGATCTGCCGCTACTAACGCTTCTAGAAACGGGGGGGCGGCGAAGGCCTCCATCACAGCGCGATGATCGACAGTTGCATCTAAAAAACAGTGAGGAATGCGGGTATTACACAGCCAGAAAACATCTGTCGGCGGTGGCGGAATCAAGGAAGCGATCACCATATTGCGTTAAATCCACTCAATCGAAAACCGCATCAGCCTTTGTCGGAGCTTGATTAGGAATAGGGCCAATCTACCAAACTTTACTTTCGTCGCCACTAATTCTCCCGCTGTAAGGCGCTTTCGTGCCAGTGGCGGAGCAGGCGATCGCTGTTGGCATCCACGGGTTCAACTAAAATGCGCTCACTACCCCTGATGGGGGG
>CAZLYS010000772.1:0-2851 GCA_964563415.1 uncultured Halomicronema sp. | reverse complement strand
CATAGGCCTCACACTTTTATCGAAATATGTCATGCCCTGTAACCGTTCCTGACCGGAGCGACTCATAGCCCAGATCGAAATGGGCACATTGGAACTCAATGGAAGATAGGTCTGATCATGGTTTCCGAGTGGTCTTGCGAAGTTGGAGATCGCAGCAATTTAGTTCAGTTCGCGAGGCCTGAGTCTGGGACAGTTCCTAAAATCATGAGCTTGAATAAGCCATGGCAATCACCGCTCTTACAAAATTCCATCGGTCTGAAAGTCGCCTATGGAGAGAAGTTCCCGACTTTGTGTTAAAAGAAGGGAGTAGCTGTCTTTTCAGGAATTTAAGGACTATGCTTTTTCCCGGTACGGCTGTCCGCGTGATCAACATGGATGACACTTACTATGGCTTTCAAGGGCAAGTGCAGCGCGTTTCTGACGGCAAAGTAGCGGTACTCTTTGAAGGGGGTAACTGGGACAAGCTCGTCACCTTTAACGCCTCCGAGCTAGAGGGCTTAGACAAGCGCCGAGGCAAGAAATAAGCCCCATTGCCAGCATTATGAAGGTCTTTTATGCGATTGCCTTTACCGCAGCTTGCGGCCCAGTCACCTCAACCTGGCCACATCGCTGAAGTCATTGAAACGTCAACGACTGAGTTTTTGGCTCAATGCCTCGAACCGGATGCGCTTAGTTTTGCTCAGATGCCCCCTTTTGGCAGTTGGGTCAAGGCCGCAGACGAAGACTCGGGTAATCAGATTTACGGCGTGGTTTACCATGCCACCACCAGCCCATTGGATTCCGTCCATCGAGCTACGGCTTTGGGGCTATCTCTGGCCGAACTGCGAGAGCAGCAACCGCAAATCTTTGCGATGCTCAAGACCGAGTTTAGTGTGGCGATCGTGGGGTTTTGCCCCGCTGGTGATCAGACGATTTACCAACACTTGCCACCCCGGCCCCCACAAGTTCACCAGGCCGTTTATCGCTGCTCGCCCGCGGAAGTCGTAGAGTTTACCGAGCAGTTGGACTTTTTGCGCACGCTGATGGATATGCGTAGTGCCCCAGTGGATGGCCTAATTGCTGCCGTGATTCGCGAAGTTTATCAGTTGCGCCAGCTCGATCGCGATTGGCTAGTGCAGGCAGGGCGAGTCCTAAACGTACAACTCAAAGACGATTACGATCGCCTCCGCACCATTCTTGCTCAAATTCATCCTTAAGTCCTCATGCCCACCTTTGACTGGATTGTGGTCGGCAACGGCTTGACCGGTGCAGCCCTCAGTTATGAACTGGCGCGCCAGGGGTTTTCAGTACTGCTACTAGAAAGGTCCGTAGCACCGGAAGGAGCTACTCGCTACAGCTATGCGGGGGTACCCCACTGGTCGGGGACTAGCCCGCTGCTGCGGCAGCTTTTCCACGAGAGTCGCCAACGCTATGCTGCCCTGCCAGAGGAAACAAAGGTGGCGCACCACTATCGCGAGCTTGACTTATTGCTGACGGTAGAGCCCAACGCCGATCCGCAAACACTGGCCCAGCGCTATGCCAATGTCGAAACGCCCCCGGTGCCCATTACCCCAGCAGAAGCCGTCGAGCGGGAACCGCTGTTGAATGCCGACGCGATCGCGGGAGCCCTAACAGTCCGCCATGGCCATGTCGACCCAGCGGCCCTGATCAAGGCGTACAACCATGGTTTGCAGAAATTGGGCGGCCAAATCATTATTGCCGCCGTGACGGGATTAGTCCGCATCGGCGATCGCATTACCGGCGTAACAACACCCACTCAAGCCTATGCCGCTGGTCAGGTGGTGGTCGCTGCCGGAGGAATGACGCGAGAGTTGCTCAAAACTGCGGGCGTCCGGGTGCCCGTTTATTTCACCCATGCGGAGGTGGTGGAAACGCCGCCGTTAGACTGGGAGCTGAGATCGCTCATCATGCCTGCAGATTTGACCCGCTCCGCGATCGAGTTAGAAGCCACCAGCGATGAAACGCAGAATCTCTGGGACGAACCCGGCAATGAAATCCGCCCCCCCTTTCTCGATTCTGGCTGTGTGCAGTTTCTCGACAAGCACCTGCGCATGGGACAAATTAGTCGCATCAATACCGCTCTAGAACCAAAGTTAGACGCCGCCACAGGCGAGCAGCGCATCCGTGCTGGCCTTACCCCCTTAATACCAGCGCTCGATCAGGTGCCGGGACAGTGGCATGCCTGCCGAGTCGCCTTTAGTCAAGATGGTTTGCCCTTAGCGGGGCCGGTACCCGGCCTGACAGGAGGGTATGTGTTTTCCGGCTTCACCAGTCCCTTTGGCTTAGTCCCAGCAATGGCTGCACACTTTGCCCGGTGGGCTAGCGGTCAAGCCAATGATGTTTTGCAGACTACTCGCCCCGATCGCTTCTCCGCTGACAGCCTATCCGCCTAGTGACAATGCCCCCTTGCCCTTGCTCGACAGTAGTCATTGATGTCTAAGCTTCAAAATCATCCATGTGGATCGAGGTTTCAGGAAACTTGGCCAATGGGGAACAGCGATCGCGGCGGCAAACTTGATACCGTTACAGTGAGCATCCATTGAGTTCTTTCACCATGCTGCAATTTTTGCCTCCGGGCTTTGAGCAAAAAGTCACTGAGACTGATCTGGGCATCATGGCGTACTACACCCAAGCGCCAGGCGGGATGTGGGATGCGGCCCAAGCGTCTCCCCAGCGGGGCACGTTAGTCTGTTTGCACAGCCTAGGCGGGGGCTCCTCGGCGTACGAGTGGTCTAAGGTTTATGGGGCACTCGCGGCAGACTATCGCATCATTGCACCGGACCTCGTGGGTTGGGGACAGTCAGCCCATCCTCAGCGGGATTATTGCCCGGCGGACTACTGCGACATCATT
>CAZLYS010000771.1:0-2853 GCA_964563415.1 uncultured Halomicronema sp. | reverse complement strand
TCCTATGCTTGCGTTGGCAAACTAAGCATATGTATGGGAGCTGCTTCTACTACTTTTGCCTACGGCCTTAGAAGCAGCTCCCATACATATGCTTAGTAATCCTATGCTTGCGTTGGCAAACTGGTCTAAGCCTGATACATAGTTTACAGCTGCCAGGACATCTCTTCTCTCTTCTGTCCCCCAGGTAACCCATGAGGTACTTCCCTCGCCACTATCTCCATGGTTTCTGAGGTCGTACATAAAGACGGAGTAGCCAGCCTCCACCATGTATTTGGCATGATTTAGAAAGTGAATATCATCCGTCCATAAAGCATTTTTCATCATCCCTTTTCCTTCCTGGGTAAACCCACAGCGCGAACACTGAACGCCGAAGTGGGATTGGATAATAACTTTATCATTCCCGCCGTGAACAAGCCAACCTGATAAAGTTACCCCATCATTAGCATGGAAGGTAACATCTTCATAAGACAACCCAAATGCATCGGGTGTCTCAAAAACCGGGCTTTTACCGGGCTTGATCATTAGATCTGAAATGGTTTTGCCGAACATGATTCTTGGTTTGAGTTAGTAATGATAAACAATGCACTCAAGGTAGAATCCATGGAAGGCTTCTATTAATCCATTTTACTGAATTAGTTATCCATTTTACTGATATGTTGGAAAAGAAGGTTGGATAAACCAAAAACAGGCTGCCAGAGAGTCTCTGACAGCCTTGTCATGCATGAGTAAGTGTAAACATAAAAACAGCCAATTCTTACTCTTTGATCAGCTTGATAGCTCCTGAAAAGGTTTCTTTTGTCATGAGGAAATACATTCCGGGAGCCTGGCTGTCCAGATTAATCCTGTTTTCACCTGGCAAGAGACTACCCTCCTTCACTATTTGTCCATTCAGATTGGAAATGGTGAAGTCTAACTTCCCAACAGCTTCAGAAACTATCGTAACCTCTTGCTGAAACGGATTTGGATATGCACTGGTCAGCTGGCTTCTTATGTCAGGCAGATTAGAAGAAGGTACTGCAGGGGTAAGGCTAATGTCATCTACACAAAAGTATAAGGGGGTATTTATCCCAAAGGTGCTCACATCTGAGGAAAAGAAGGTAAATGACAGACTATCCACTGGTCCCAGGCTAGCTAATTCTACCTTGTTCCAGTCCTTAATGATGTAATCCTCCGCATCATCTTCAAAGCGATAGTCTGCAAAATAAAATGCCACACTATCTTCCGTCAATTCTCCATCTCTGAAACCTCTAAAGGAAACAAAAAAGAAATCTGGGTCATCTCCCGTTTCTCCTCCAAAGCGTTTGGCAAACTGATCTCCATTTAGCATGCTGAGGTATGCATAGGTGCTATTGGTGATATACAGACTTTCTATCGTTTGCTGGCTTGAGTCAGTAAAGCTCAGGACATTACTACCTGAGAAATCATACCCTACCCCATAAGTAGCAGATCCATTTACGCCTGTACCTGTAACAGCAGCGTATTGGTTGGTAAAGCCAGGAGTAACTGTATCTACCTTGGTAGAGATGGCCCATCCTACCCAGGAACTAAAGTCAGGATTGTAATTGTTTCTTAGGAATAGGTTCTGGCTGGTAAATCCTCCCGAGAGGTCGCTCCCATTCAGGAAGGTATCTACTGGCAGGTCAAATTCTTCAAAATCAATGAGAGTTTGGGCATGCACGCATGAGATCACGATCCCACAAAAAATGATAAATGATTGGTAAAAGTTTCTCATAAAGCTTATTAAGGTTTGGGTGTTTTCCATCTGAATGATATCCCCCCTTCTACATACCAACCTGGCATAGGCCGTCTTTCAATGATCCTATACTGGGTATCCCAAAGGTTCTCCATTCTGACGAACCCACTGAGTTGTTTCCACTGATAGGAAAGAAATATGGACCCCACATTCCAAGCTGGTAAGGGAGTACTAAAAGTTTCTACTTCTGATGTATATACATGAGCGTATTCTATTCTCCAGGAAGCATAAGCCAGCGCCAGACTCAGGTGTGCTTTATGTTCTGGTACATAAAACAGCTGCTCATCTGCGGCTATTTCGGGGGAGCTAAGGGAGGTGGTATGTACTGAACGTACCCATTCATACCCAGCAGAAAAACTCAGGTCCCAACTTCCTATGTCCTTTGTAGTGATAAGCTGTTGGGAAAGACCATTTGTATGTACCTCTGACAAATTACTGGCAGACCAAAAGGGTTGACCTTCTTGTAAAGCCCATAAAACCCAGTTTTGAGTTTGTCGCTGGTAGTAAGTGAGGTTATAGTCTACTGAAACACCTGCTAATTCAGTCTGAAATCTACTGCCTATCTCCTGGTTCCAACTTCTTTCTGCTTCCAGGTCCGGGTTGCCGCCTGGTCTCCAGTACAGTTCATTTAAGGTAGGGATTCGGATATTGCGAGAAAGGGAGGCCCATACATTCACCTGGGGGATCAACTTATAGGAGGCAGCAATTTTAGGCGTGAGTGGATATGCTACTCCATCCACTATTTCCTGCCTTAGTCCTCCATTTACCTGCCAATCGTTTCTTTGATAGCGACCACTGGCATAATAGGCATGCTGTTGTCGTTCTTCTCTGCCTCCATATCCATCTGCATGCGCAGAGGCATATTGGTGCTGATAGCCTATCTCATAGTTCCATGGACTGTCAGAAAGACTTGAAAGGGTGAGCTCATTTACCCATCTCTGAACTTCACTTTCAGATCTCAGCCTGATAGCCTCATCTGTGTAGATGATCTGTTCATCTGTGAAACCTGTCTGTACCTTTAGTAAGTGAGTCCTTCGCTGAGCTTTCCAGCTTAGGGTAGCCCGCAAATCCTGATCAGCCTGGGCTGCCTGACTCACATT
>CAZLYS010000770.1:0-2855 GCA_964563415.1 uncultured Halomicronema sp. | reverse complement strand
CTGCTGTTCCATGGCTTCGTGAATCGCAACTTGATCGTTCTGGTCCATCTTGTCAAACTCATCGATGCAGCAAATACCGTGATCGGCCAGCATCAACGCACCGGCTTCAATCCCATACTCTCCCTCTGCACTCCCTGACCAATTGCTCTATCCTGACAAGCAAGTATCCATCTCTAATTGCAACCGCACCACCGCCATGACTGCCACTGTTTCCCTGGTCAAAGCTCAGAGTTATGCCATCGATGAGTTGATGATTCAGCTAGAGCGCATCCTCGAACCCTTGGGCGGCATGGGGGCCATTGTGAAACCAGGCGATCGCGTGTTGCTCAAACCGAACTTGCTCACGGGAGCCAGGCCGACGAAAGAGTGCGTCACTCGGCCGGAGATTGCTTACTGCGTAGCAGAACTAGTCAAAGCGGCGGGTGGTGAGCCGTTTTTAGGGGATAGTCCGGCCTTTGGCAGTGCTTACGGCGTCGCGGAAGCGAACGGCTATCTGCCCTGGCTAGAGAAAGCGGATGTCCCAGTGCAGGAGCTGCACGGGCAGCGCTACGCGACCGAAGCCAGCGGTGAATTGGCCCATCTGCGGCTGTCACAAGAAGCGATGAATGCTGATGTGGTGATCAACTTGCCCAAAGTGAAGTCCCACGTTCAATTGACGCTGACTCTCGGAGTCAAAAATCTCTTTGGCTGTGTGCCGGGCAAGATGAAAGCCTGGTGGCACATGGAAGCCGGGAAGGACCGCGATCGCTTCGGTACCATGCTGGTGGAAACTGCGCGCACCATTGCCCCGCAACTCACAATTGTGGACGGCATTATCGGTCACGGCGGCAATGGCCCCAGCGGCGGCGAACCTCGCGCTTTAGGCGTCCTGGGCGCGTCAACCGACGTCTTTGCCCTAGATCGCGCCCTAGTTGAAATTTTGGGAGCCAACCCAGCGGATATTCCGACAGTGGCGCAATCGATCCGGTTAGGTTGCTGTCCTGATTTATCAGAGATTTACTTTCCCCTGGATCGACCCGAGGAATTAGCGATCGCCGACTGGGAGTTTCCGGCGCAGCTCATGCCCATCGACTTTGGTATGCCGCGAGTAGTGCGATCGACCTTCAAGCACTTCTACATCCGCTTTATTAAAGAACCGATAGCGGCCTATGCGAATCGTTGAAGAGTGAGAGTGTAGAAGGGTGTGAGGGTGAAAGGGTATGAGGGTGGCAGACCCTATTTGGCAGGAGAGTAGTGCGAAGATATCCTCTCCCTTACTCATACACCGTTCGGCTGATCGCTCACGCCGAAGCCTATCCACTCAAGCCCCCTGAGCAGGCTTCGCCAACTCTCAGCCATCAACGACTACTTGATTCGTCTACCGCTCTCTAATTGGACTTCCAACTATTCTTGAAAGCCTAAGTCCTTGAGGATACCGTCGATTTTGGCATGGTGGTTGGCTTCCCAGTCGGTAAGGGTTTGAAGGGATTCCCGCTCGCTTTTGTGTAGGGCTTGTTCCCATACAGTCTGCTGCTGCGCGGCGGGAATGGCGACAACACCTTCCTCATCGGCAATGATGATGTCTCCTGGTGATACCGAGACGCCGCCGCAGACAATGGGCTGGTTTAGTGTGCCCAGGGTCTGCTTTTTGCCCGGAATCGGCACTGCGCCCCGCGCAAAGACAGGAAACCGAGCTTCCCGGACTTCGGCCACATCACGAATCACTCCGTCAGCGACAAATCCGGCGATGCCGCGCTGCTGAGCGATCGCGCACACGTTGCCCCCCGATAGCGCATACTCCACATCGCCCGCCTGCACGACGATGACATCGCCCGGCGCGGCCCGATAAATGGCCGCATGCAGCATCAAATTATCTCCGGGCGGACACTGCACAGTAAACGCTGGCCCCGCCAGTCGTGGAATCCCCGGCCACATTTCGCGAATGCCCAGACTCATCACCTGCGATCGCCCCAACACATCCGCATAAGTGGTGGGAGAGAACGCTGCAAAATTCAGAGAAGCAGTCATAGCGCAGTAAGAGGAGCTGATGTCAACGTTTTCACCATAGGCGACTGTGGGGCATTCTGGCGATCGCGATGCACTGGCCCAAATACAGCCATCCCTAGTTTGCTGGGAACAAGCCAGATGGCCATACGGGAGTTATGGCAAGCCTTTTCATTTCCTTAGGACTTGTCCTTCCCGAAGGGTACTCCGCATTCCGCATTCCAAACGCTAGCCACACCATGCCTTAATGCCTAGCGCCCATGTCTCCAAAGAACCGCCCAAACCCAAAGAAAACTCAAGAATTCTCCCGGTTTCTCGGAGTGGCCTTTTAGGCTCAATATGATTAATAGAGCAAGATTATTCTTTCCCCATGGTCAAAGCGCCAATTTCCCCTAGCAATGTGCAACCGCCGACTCAAGCGCCAGTCGCAACTCAATCCCTGGTGTTTGATGTCAGCGGCATGATGTGTGCGGGGTGTGTGCGTGCGGTGGAAAAGCAGCTCACTGCCTGCGACGGGGTGCAGAGCGCCACCGTCAACCTGATCACAGAAGTGGCAGTGGTGGAAACCGCCGCTGGTCAAATCGTTGACCCGCAGCAGTTGGCCGCTCGCCTGACGCAAAATGGCTTTCCGAGTCAATTGCGAGTTACAACTGACGATGCCTACGCGGATGCCGGACTGACCGATTGGCTCCACCGCAAGCAGCAAGAAAATCAAGAGCAGGCATGGCGACTGGCGATCGCCCTCATGCTCCTGGCGCTTTCTACTATTGGTCATCTGCATCATTTTGGCTGGGTTACCGTCCCCGTGCTGAGCGATCTCTGGTTTCACTTTTTGCTGGCGACGGCGGTGCTGCTGTTTCCCGCTCGGGGCA
>CAZLYS010000769.1:0-2857 GCA_964563415.1 uncultured Halomicronema sp. | reverse complement strand
TTGAAAATTAATCTATGCGGTTTTTGCGTAGCTTTGGATTAACTTTAACTTCTTCCTCACGTGAATTCATCATTGTCACTCTTTTTTTCGATTGTCATATTGAATCCAGTCACCTACCAATATTCCTCTTGACCAAAGGTCCATTATTGAAGATCTGCAGCGTAAGAGTCGCTCAGCTTTCTAGATTTTGAATCAGGCTATAGCATTTCTACCGCAAATGAGAACAGCTTTTTTACAAGCTTTTTGCTCCGTCAGAGGATGATCCGGACCAGACAAGAAGACACTGTTCATATCCTGTAAAACCTATGTTTGCCAGGATCATGGTCATTTCCACAACCAGAGAATTGTTTATCTAGGGCGGTAAGGCACTCCCTTGTCTACCTCAGTGCTAACCCTTGATAAAGCGAGTCTTATGGATCAACAGGGTATTGCAACTCTCAATCTGTAATTCATCAGACCTGCTAATTGAGCAGTCCATCAGTCATGGAAAATAATGCATTTGTTTTAGAAGTTATTAACCTTACGAATAACTTTCGAGTTCAGAATGGGTTATCTCCTCTCTCAGTCGACATTGATTTAACAGAGGCAGCTCAATACCATTCTCAAAATATGGCAACTGCCGACTTTTTTTCTCATCGAGATCCAGCCAACCAAAATTCTCAAGATCGAGCTATCAGGTTTGGATATGAATCTAGAAGTGTTGGTGAAAATATTGCGGCTGGGCAGTTAACACCGCAAGCAGTTTTCAATGCTTGGCTGAACAGTCCGGGGCACCGGGGCAACATGCTGAATGCCAATTGGAATGAGATTGGAGTCGGTTACTACTATCTGCAAAATGATACTGGCTCCGTAAATTATGGAGCTTATTGGACTCAGGTTTTTGGCAACGGCGACATCGAAAATCCAGCCGGTGCACCTCCATCTAATACTTCAAATCCAGCTTTACCTTCAGGATTTGATCCACTACAGTATGGCGCTTCTTATAGTGATCTGATTGAGGCCTATGGCTATGATGCAGCAGGATTGCAAGCACACTACCTGAATCAAGGCAGAGCTGAAGGGCGATCGCCTGACCTATTCGATGCGGCTCAATATCTAGCGGCTTACGATGACTTGACCAATGCCTTTGGCAATGACTTACAAGCAGCTACTAGGCATTACCTTCAGATTGGCTACTGGGAAGGGCGATCTACAGAAGGTGGCATTTTCGATCCGGCGCAATATCTTGCGTCCTACGATGACTTGATGAATGCTTTTGGCTATAACCTTGATGCCGCAAGGCAACATTATCGACAAAATGGCCAGCGCGAAAACCGCCAGCAAGACCTTTTTGATGAAGGTCGATATTTGGCCTCCAATGTTGATTTGATCCAGGCATTTGGCTATGACTTGGCGGCTGCCACGCAGCACTACATTTCAAACGGTAGTCGAGAAGGGCGCGGTCACGGCAGTTTTGACCCTGTTGCTTATTTAAATAACAATGCTGATTTACAAGCAGCGTTGGGCTCGGATTTAGCTGCAGCAAGTCAACATTATGTTCAGTTTGGCTTTGCTGAAGACCGGAGCTGGTCATAGACACACCCTCTACCTGTAGAGAGCGATCGCCGAGGGAGCCAAGTTTCTGAGCACTCAACACCAATAGTGCTCAGAAAACGGATGAGACTTGAGAGGCGTGCCGATCGCTCTCATCTATTCCGATCTTATAGAGTCAGTCATCTTCATTTTTCAGCCGTTTTACGAAGAGGTAATTCAGTTGCAGTCAATGCTTGCTGTTTGCACCGATCGCTAAAAAGATTGACCGGTCGCAAGAATGCGGATCTGCAATGACAGTCACTCGCCAAAAGGGCTGGCTCCGCGATCGCGGAGCCAGCCCTCTAAGTTATGCGATTTTTAGTCAATCTTCGTTAGGAGACGACGAAAGCAATGGAGCAAACACCAGCAATCAGACCTGCAGCCAATACGCCCAAAATAATGTAGTTGCGCTTTTCAGTAGCGGTAGGAGGCTCAGCTTCATACATCTTAGGCTCAACAGCAAAGTTGTTTAATCGGCCACCTTCTTCAACGGTATAGCGCATACTTAATTTCCTTCTGTTGCTTAAGTCTCCTTAACCATAGCAGACAATCTCCTAGAAACTATACACTTCTTAACATTTTTCAGTTTTTCTCAAGCTTTCATTAGAGAAAAACTTTTCACTGACTGCTCAAGGGGCGCTGTAGACAAGGTGCTATTGGCCGAGATGCTGCCGGAAAAAATCGACCTGTAGCTGTGCGGCTGTGCGCTGTAAGCCAATATCAAAGATGCTATGGCCCGCGCCCTCAAACTCATACAGGGTTACTGAACTGCCGTTATTGTCAATCACATCATGGAAATTGCGCGCCATGTCGACCTGCAGGAAGTCTGCAGACCCGTGAAAAATCATCGTGGCAGCGGTGATATTGTCCGCACTATAGAGTGGCGAAATCTGACGATAATAGTCTGGCGCTTCCATCGGGGTGAGTCCTGTGAGGTAGGAAAGTAAGGAAGAATAGCCCAATTGCCACTCAGTAAAGGCATCCAACAAGGAACATTGGGGGTTGGCAGCGGCAAAAACATTGGGATATTGCGCGATCGCCTGCGCGGCAAAATAGCCGCCGTAGGAGCAACCAGAAACCCCAAGTTGGTCTCGCCGAGCCCAGCGATCGCGCACAACTTGGGACGCGATTTCGACGCCCTCCATGATATCGACTTGCCCAAAGTTATTGTCCTCAGCCTGCAGGCGATACACTTCAGTGCCAAATCCTTCTCGCCCAGCCAATGGCACTGACAACACAGAGATGCCAAAGTTGGGCAACAAGTTAAACGGCATTTCTACTTCCA
>CAZLYS010000768.1:0-2859 GCA_964563415.1 uncultured Halomicronema sp. | reverse complement strand
CTGCTTTGCTTGGGGCAGCCTCCCATTCATGGTGGACAAAGTTGCCGCGAGGTTCATCAACGCGCTCATAGGTATGAGCCCCAAAGTAGTCGCGTTGGGCCTGAGTCAGGTTTTGGGGCAAGCGATCGCGGCGATAGCTGTCGAAGTAATCGAGCGACGCACTAAAGGCCGGTACCGGAATGCCTGCCTGAGCGGCCAACACAATCACTTCTCGCCAAGCGGCTTGCCGATCCAAAATGGTCTGCTTAAACTCAGGTGCTAGCAACAGATTTGCCAGTTGACCATTTTCATCGTAGGCGTGCTTGATCTTGTTGAGGAACCGCGCCCGGATAATGCAGCCGCCTTTCCAAATGCGAGCCGTCTCACCCAGATTGATTTTGCCGCCAAAAAACTCCCGGTTGCCTTGGGAAATCAAGTCCATACCTTGAGCGTAGGAGCAAATCTTTGAGCAGTACATGGCATCGCGAATCTTATCGATCATCGCCTTTTTATCACCGGTAAAAGTGAACGAAGGGCCACTTAGCTCCTTAGAGGCTGCGACTCGCTGATCTTTCAGTGACGACATGATGCGAGCATCCACTGCTGCCCCAATCGTCGGAATGGCGATCCCCATTTCCAGCGCATTGGTCGCCGTCCACAAACCGGTGCCTTTTTGGCCCGCCGCATCCACAATCATCTCCACCAGGGGTTTCCCGGTCTGGTCATCCATATTGGTGAAGATGTCTTTCGTGATTTCGATCAGGTAGGAATCCAGTTCAGGGGTTTCGTACCATTCGCTAAAGACCTCAAACAGCTCCTCATGGCCCATACCTAAAACGGTCTTCATCAAATCGTAGGCTTCGGCAATGATTTGCATGTCGCCATACTCAATGCCGTTGTGCACCATCTTGACAAAGTGACCCGCTCCACCGGGACCGATGTAGGTCACACAGGGACCATCGTCGACTTGAGCGGCGATCTTTGTGACGATCGCTTCGATGTCTTTATAGGCCGCTTCGGTACCGCCGGGCATCAAGCTGGGACCCAGCAACGCCCCTTCTTCACCACCGCTGACCCCCATGCCGATGAAACCGAGACCCGTCGGTTCAATTTCTT
Organism: uncultured Halomicronema sp.; assembly: GCA_964563415.1. GTDB lineage: Bacteria > Cyanobacteriota > Cyanobacteriia > Phormidesmidales > Phormidesmidaceae > Halomicronema. The sequence continues at coordinate 1,764 of CAZLYS010000768.1, read as the reverse complement.
CTGTGCGGCGTTGGGTATCGGTATAGAGGGAGTTACCGCCGTCAATGATCATGTCCCCTTCATCCAGCAGCGGCTTGAGTTGCTCAATGACCGCATCAACGGCTCGACCCGCTTTCACCATGACCAAGATGCGGCGAGGGCGCTCTAGCGATTGCACAAAGGATTCTAAGCTGTAGGCTGCGAATACGGACTTATTGTGATCAGCATCGCTGTCTTTTGCGACTTCGAGATTGAACTCTTCTTGCGCCCGCCTTACAAAGTTGTCAGTCTTTTCGGGCGAACGGTTGTAGACCGAGACGGGAAAGCCCTTGCTTTCTACATTGAGGGCCAGGTTTTCACCCATGACCGCCAGGCCGATTACGCCAAACTTCTGTGCCATAAAAAAAGTCTCTCTGAATATGCCTAAGCGAACAATTGAGTGCTGATAGCAGGCGTGCCCTCAAACGACACTTTGGGTGTTGTGCCCATGCACATCCCAGGGCAGTGCGTCACAGCGAGATGTGTACAGGTTAATCAACTTTTTCGGCAGGCTAATCATCTCAAAGGTTTTCTTTGGAATAGGCATGAGAAACTTCTATTTCAAGGCCGATGGTGTTATGAATTCGTGAATTTCAGATAAATCTTGAGTTGACAAAGGGCAACAGATCTGGCGTCAGAAAACTGGTTTCTTCATCGGTCAGTAGACAAATTGGAGTTTTCCGAGTGGAAACCGGGTTTCTGTCTCAGTATCGGTCAGTAGACAAATTGGAGTTTTCCGAGTGGAAACCGGGTTTCTGTCTCAGTGTGCTAGAGCGCGAGGGTAAACAACACCGCTGCTATAGCAGCCGCCACGGTCCGCACGTGATTCCACCAGGTCCAGTCGGTCAAATATCTGGCCCAGAGAGTGGCCCCTGCCGCACTGTCAGGATTCACCACCGCCAAGGCGTCATTCAGCGGAATGTTACCGGCAATGGTGACGCCAAGAGTGCCGATGATGTAAAGCACCGTCCCAGCTAGCCAGTACAGTGCCCCCGGTTGGTCTAGCTGACGGAAGGTAGTCAGGGTCAAGACTAGGCCCGCCACCCCCGGCCCAAAGAAAACCAGCATAAACCACGGGTTAATCACGGTGATATTGATGGACTGCATTGCGGCAATACCAGCGGCGGCGGTCTGCTGTCCCAAAGCTTGCATCACAAACGTTGAAAAGGCGAAGAAGATACCGGCGGTTAGCGCACTGGCGATCGCCACAAACAGCCCAATAGGCAAACGAACATCTTGAGCAACTGCCATATAGCCTCCTACTAGAGTGAGTGTTAAAAAAGTGACAAACAAACGTTGATGGGGTCGATTTCGTCGGTGCCGAGTAATCGTCATCAAGCCTCCCGTTGATGGGTGTGGGTATGGGAAGTTGAATCGGTTAGCGCATCCCAGGGGCTCTTTGCGGGCAAAGACCGTGACTGTGTGTCCCTGTTCTAACGCCTGCAGAACAACCTGACGGCCAACAGTTCCAGTCGCACCAAAGATTACGAGTTCCATGGATTGATTCTTCAATGAAGACATCCATAGCCTACGGAGACTGATTGGGTAGCGCTTGCCATTTCTTGCGGGGTTGTCACTTTCTTGCGGTGACTTGTGAGACCGGCAGGCAACGCCTAAAATTGAGGAAAATTTCAACCTGCAGAGAAAAGTCTGAGAGATCCTGGCAAGGCGCTGCCAGGATCTCGCCTTTTAGCACCATGACGATGCCTTGAACCGATGGCGCTTGAACAATCCCAGCCAGCCGAT
>CAZLYS010000767.1:2017-2864 GCA_964563415.1 uncultured Halomicronema sp. | reverse complement strand
AATGACTGTCCTACGATATCTTCTCTAACAACCGACCCTAGCCATCATTGCTACGGCTAAGTCAGTTCACGTTAAGGGAAGCCGACGTTAGGGATAGTATCGACTGATGACGGGGGCACGATTAAATGGCAGTGACTCAGAGACGACTTCCACCTCAATGGTGGTGCCAGGGGTAATAGTCACAAGGGCTGGTGTCTCTGCAAATTCGGCAACGGCTCCCATCGCCGCGCCGCCTAACACGCCAACACCAGAGAAACCGGCCAATACCGTGACCGCAGCTGCACCAATGCTGGAACTGAGGGCCACTTCACGGCCATCAGGCTGACGAGTGCCCGCTAAAGTGTCAGAGGTTGCTTGCAAGGGATAGCGATCGCGCCCGTAAGAAATAGATTGAGCGACAAAACGACGCTCACTATCATTAGGTCCCTCAAACCTTCCTAACACCTGAGCACCGGATGGCAAGACCAGCATTCCTGTGTCAGGGTCATAGACATTGTCAGTCAAAACTAGCACCTCATAGACCGGTCCTGACTCTGACAACACCAGATCGTTTGTGCCGACGTACTGCAGTGGCAAACGGGTGCCCATGGGCAAGAATGTGGGATAACTCGCGTTGGGTTGACTCACGCTGCCCGAGGATTGAGTCTGCGGTAACGGCGCTCCAAATGGGACTGTACCAGTGCCCATCGGAATAGGGGGGGGTGGCGGAATCGATCGCCGTTCGGTTGACGCAGGAGTCGGAACCGTCGGAGCAGCATCCGATGATGGCTCCGACGATAAAAAGGGTGGTTCGGCAGCTACGGTAACCGGATTAGAAGATTGTTGTACACCAGCGACATTCGACGGT
>CAZLYS010000767.1:0-1997 GCA_964563415.1 uncultured Halomicronema sp. | reverse complement strand
TAGCAGTGGCGTTTGGTGGTCGTTGAGTAGCGGCAGCAGCAATCGCAGCCGCGCGCGCCGTCGTCTCCGCTACACTCGCTGCTGGCGAAACATTGGGAGGTCGCACCTGATTGGGAGCAACCACACCATCACTGTCATCGCGCCAATTATCTGGCGGGAGAGATGCTGGCGGCACCCCTGAGGGATTGGCCGCGATGGCCTCTGGAACTCGATTCTGGATAGGCGGCCTGATCGAAGCCTCAGGCGGAATCGTTGCAATCTCGGCAGGGTTCGTCCGATCACTTTGGCTCCTCGGAGGCCGCACTTGATTCGGTGCAATCCCCGCTACGGGTGTGGTTTCTACAGGAGAGGGCGTGGCGATGGTTGAATTGTTTTGGCTCCCCGGAGGGCGCACCTGATTCGGCGCAATGCCCGTTGTTGACGGCGGCGACTCTAGAGGAGGAGCCGTAGCGATCGCGGCTGGCTCAGTTGTCGTTACCTGGCGCCCTGGGGGACGTACTTGTTCAGGCGGAATACCTGCGGTCACTGGAGGTGTCACTGGGCTGAGTTGCGGAGAATTAGGTGTCTGAGTGACCGCAGGCACATTAGGCACAGTTGCCAAGGGGGGCACCGACACGGCAGGCGCAGGGGTACTATCGGCTGCGGCTAACGACGGTACCGATACGGTGGCCTGAGACGAAGCCGCAAATGGATCAATCGGTAGCTGTTCTGGCGGCAAATCACTGAGATTATCCCGTGCTGCGCCTGCTAATGCCGATGCATCGGTACTTACCCCAGCCAAAGGATCGGGACCAGTCGGCAAAGCTCGCACTGCCCCAACCGTCGCTGACGTAGCAATATCAGGCAATGAGGGTGGTTCGGGCAAATCTTCAGCCGGGCCTACTGGTAACTCAGGGCTAGGTGTCACCGTGAGCGCCACCGCAGCTGCCTCATCTTCAGGTGCGATCGCGATGTCATCAGACGCTTCTAGGGCGTCTGTCGAGACTCCCACTTCGTCTACAGGCTCGGTTTCTGCATCTACAGGTTCAGCAACCGTTTCACGGGTAGACGACACGGGGGGGGCAGGTGCAACGGCAGCGGGTGGTGTCGACGGAGCCTCCACAGAAGAGGAGACAGGAGCCGCAGGTGCAGCCGTAACTGATGCTACTGGAACATCCTGCAAAAGTGGCAATAGATGCCATTCAGTTTGGTCATTGCCCAGTGCCGTCGCGGTCAGTTCGGCATGGCGCGGATCTAATCGCGTGTTGGGGGCCAATTCAATCACCACGCGAGAGCCACCAGCGACTTCAGTCAGACGGATGTTACGCACAGCGCCACTGTACTGCTCAGATGCGGTGACAGCGCCCAAAGTCGTGTTAGGGATCTCTAGTACGATACGAGCTGGTTCAGCGAGTAAGAAGAAATTGGGCGTGACCCCATTTGGCAAGGTAATGGTTAAGGCACGGCTCGCTTGATCAAAAGTCCAGCTGTTCAAGGTGACAGCCCTAGCCGGTGCCACGATCGCCGTCTGAGCGACCATGCTTGCGATCGTCACGGCTGATAAGGCCCACGGTCTGAAACTAGATTTAGGATTGGGTTGTTTCCGGGGTCTCATGTTTCTTTCCCTACGTTTTCCCCTTCCACACAAGGATATGCAGTTTTTCCACAAATGCAAGCATAAATTTAAATCACGCTAGATATGGAGATAAGGGCAGCAGCATTTGCCAGCCAAAATCAGCGTCCCTGCCAAGAGCGACGCCGTCATCAAGAGTTAGTGCTCACGTATCTGCTGCCGTAGACGCTGGTGACATACCAAAGTTCCTGAATTGCTGTATGGAAGTTCCACAACTCTTGGATGACGACAGCGACGAGCCATAAAAACGGAGGGCGGGTTAGGCAGTATGCAAAACTAAGCCGCTGTTAAGAAAACTCCGTATTCTCCGACTCGAAAGGCTAGCCACTAATACCAGTTCCCCAGAATAGAGCTACAGATCGGAGTTGAGGGCTCTGGGGGACAA
>CAZLYS010000766.1:0-2878 GCA_964563415.1 uncultured Halomicronema sp. | reverse complement strand
ATGAGTAACGGCACATAGGTACCGATATTTGGCCCCCGTTTGAGCACTGCCTCAGCGGGACTTTGCGGATCGTAATAGACAGTGATTTCGCTGCTGGGGGGATACGCCTCATTTCCAGCCTGCTCAGCCTCGCGAGCGGTGTCGTATTGCTGACTTGCGGTGGAGCCTTCGCCGAGGGAGTAGCGATCGCCCGTGTACGCAATCTCATTCACCTCATACCCATAGGTCACCTGATAAACGTAGGTGCGGAGGGTGCCACTGTACTCGGAGCGATATCGTGAGGAATTGATCGCTTGGACAAAGCCAGGAGTGCTGGGCCAACCGTAACTCGCCAGGGCACTTCTGAGAAAGAAGACGCCAAAAATGCTCAGGGCTGCGCCGATGACGATTAGGAAACCGGCAAAGCCTGCAAAGATGCGGTATTGACCTGGGGTGATAGGCGTCGGGCTAGTCATAACGGTTCGTAAACTGAAGCGATCGGATAGACGCCCTATTGTATTCAACGGCTAAGCCGGCGCGGGTGATTACCGCTAAGCAAGTTATGGTTTCACTCCGAGTGAGTCAAAGGCTTCAGTGCAGCACACTTCTGTCGATACGCACGTGCCACGCCACGATTCCCGCGTGACCCCGAACAGTTCCCGCTTGCCGCACTGTGTTTCGCGCCTGACCCGCACCAATTTTGAGATGATCACTTTTGAACTGCTCTTGCTAAGGGCACTTTGAATGAACAAACCATCCATCTGACAAAACTTATGGGATACGACCCCGAGAAGCACCATCGTCGCTCAATTCGCCTGCGGCATTACGACTACCGAGCACCGGGCAGCTATTTCGTCACGATTTGCACTTATCAACGGCTATGCCTATTTGGGGATGTTGTTGATGGCGAGATGCAGATGAATGCTTTTGGTAAAGCGGTGAATGACTGCTGGCAGGCGATTCCGCAGCATTTTCCGCATGTGGGTTGTGATGCTTTTGTGGTGATGCCCAATCATGTGCACGGCATTGTCGTGATTGATGGGGACATGGCAGTGCAAGGTCGGGGCATGGCAATGCCATGCCCCGACGCCCCGACTCGACAATCCCAAATCTGCAATCCACAATAGCGACAGCCCCCACCTCATCGCCCCATGTCGAAACCCCGCAGCTATCTCGCCAGCCCCGAAGGATTGCAGCGGCTCCAGGTTACCAAAGCCGAACGAAACCTGAGCTTTGCCGCCATTGCAGAGCAGGCGGGGGTGAGTGCCAATACGGTAAGTCGGCTGTTTCATCCCGAGCGGGAGAAAGGGGTGAGTGAAGCGAGCCTGCACCAGATTACCCAGGTATTAGAACTTGCACCCGAAGCAATTGTTCCATCCGGTGATTGGCCAGATCCCTTTACAGTTGCTGAAGAGCGCATTGTAGAAGCCATCAAGCGTGAAGCAACTTCTCTTGACCTTGCAAACTTAGGATTGAAAGCGGTTCCTCAAGTCATTGGTTTGGCCACTAATCTAGTTCGTCTCAACCTTTCGCAAAATCAACTAACAATACTGCCAGAGGAATTAGGTCATCTGAGTAAACTCACGGGACTAGATCTTTCTAAAAATAAGCTGACGATATTACCACCAGAAATAGGGAGTTTGAAAGAGCTAAAACAACTGGATCTGTCTCAAAATCAGCTAGTAAGTCTACCTAAAACAATAGGTAAGCTCAACAATCTATCTTTGCTCAACCTACACCAAAATCGACTAGCTCAGGTACCTAAAGAAATTGGCCAACTGCAAAAACTAAAAGAACTTTGCCTTTCTCAAAATAAATTGATTGAGATGTTCGAAGGAATTGAGCAGCTAAGAAGCCTGGAGTTTCTTTATTTTCGTCAAAACAAACTAATTCAGGTAACCAAAGAACTTGGTCGGCTGCGAAACCTGACGATGCTCGATCTTTCTCAAAACCAATTAAAGCAGATACCTAGAGAACTTGGCGAACTGCAAAAATTAACAGTGCTTTCCCTCTTCAGAAATCAACTAACACAAGTGCCGAAAGAACTCGGCCAATTAAAAAAACTGAAAGAGCTTTACCTTTTCCATAATCGACTAACACAAGTGCCAAAAGAGATTGGTCGACTAGAAAATTTAACGCTGCTTTATCTTGCTTTCAATCAGTTGCCAGTGATACCGCAAGAACTCGGTCAGCTGCAAAATCTAACAGAGCTTCACCTTGGCCATAATCACCTTAAACAAATACCAAAAGCACTAGATCAACTAAAAAATCTGACTGTGCTTGACCTTTCCAATAATCAGATAACGCATATACCCAAAGAATTCGATTACTTACAAAATCTCTCAGAGCTTTACTTGCATAGTAACGATCTGCTAGGTCTCTCTGACGAAATACTAGGGCCAACTTGGCTGCAGGTTATAGAGAAGGAGGCATCCCCAAGCAACCCGCGAGATATCTTGAACTACTACTTCCGGCTTCGTTCAAAACATACCCCCTTGAACGAAGCCAAACTCATCCTTGTTGGCTTCGGTGCGGTGGGCAAAACCTCCCTGGTCAACCGTCTCCTCTACAACACCTTCGATCGCGATTCCAAAAAGACCGAGGGCATCCAAATCACCCAATGGCCCGTCACCCTCAACGACGAAGAAGAAATCACCCTCCACGTTTGGGACTTTGGCGGGCAGGAGATTATGCACTCCACCCACCAGTTCTTTCTCACCGAGCGTAGCCTCTACCTGCTCGTACTTAACGGTCGCCAGGGCCACGAAGACGAAGACGCCGAATACTGGCTAGAGCTGATCGAGAGCTTTGGCGGCGACTCCCCGATCATAGTCGTGCTGAACAAAATCACCGAGCACCCTTTCGATGTCAATCGCGGTGCCCTTCAGCAAAAATTCCC
>CAZLYS010000765.1:0-2881 GCA_964563415.1 uncultured Halomicronema sp. | reverse complement strand
CCAGAGCCTGGGTCTCTGGGGTGGTTGGTGGGGGTGGAGGGGCGTGGGGCGATCGAACTGGAGCGTGGTTAGGCGCGGCGCGATCGCCCCAGGCCTCTCCACCCCCATCAACCACCCCCCAAACAGACTCCCCCCAGACTGTACCGCCGTCTCCGGCTCCCACAGAACCCGTTTCCAGAAAGCCAGCTGACTCACCTCATGTCCCCAGAGAGTCAAGCCCCAGAGAGCCAGCTCCTACCGGCTTGCCTAAAATCATCTCCATGCAAAGTACCCCCCTCGCTGACGCCCCTGCTCCACTCCCTCCCTCCGTCACTCCCTTACCCTCCCACTCCTCTCCCACTCCCCCACTCCCTCACTCCCCCACTCCCCCCACAACAGGCCCCGTTCAGGACCCCATCGATCGCCCCCTCTTCTCCACCACACCCCCGATCGCTCCGGAACCCAGCATCGCTACAGACATCGGTGGTCTCTGGTATCTCGTGAATGTTCTGCTGGATCTGGATTGGCCCGAGCGCTCCCCAGCCATGACTCCCTGGCATCAGCTTTCGGCCCTAGCCCGAGCCCTTTTGCCAGAGGTCCCCTTAGATCCCGTTTGGGCGCACCTGGCAGAAATTGCGGGCGATCCCGTTCCCACCGATTTACTCGTGGAGTGGCAGACCAGGATTTTGACTTGGGTCCGTCCTTACCTGGCAGAGCGGTTAGAACATCCCGAGGCGATCGCTCAATACTTGCTGGAGCCCGCCACCCTATATCTCACCCGCACCCACGTGGATGTGGTGTTTTCGCTAGACCAAATTCGGTTAGATCTCCGCTTAGCCGGATTAGACCGTGACCCTGGCTGGGTGCCCGAACTGGCCCGCGCCATCACCTTTCATTTTGAGTAGCCGCCATGCCTCCGTTTCCTAGCCCTCAAACCCACATTCACACTTGGCTCCGGTATAGCATTCTGCACGGCGCAACCTACCTGTGTGCGGTCGGGGGCGATACTGTGCTGGAAGACTACCGATTTCTCTCGGCCTATCTACACCCGCTCCAGCAGCAGTTTCCAGAGGGGCTCTCTTTTGGTGAGCTCGATCAGGCTTGCCAGACCCGCATGATAGAGGAAGAGCAGGCGCTAACAAACCGCGACTTTCCTCTGGTGCGACTGCGGCAGGCCGGGCTGACCCTGGCCCATCTGCGGGGGCTGCTCTTTGCGGGCATGGTTGAGACGGATGCTCGCTTTGGCACAATGTACAGCGCACTGCACCCGTTTCCCGATGAGCAACGGTTAACGGTGGGGCTGCTTGAGGATCTTCTGCGGTTCAATGCCGTTGAGGAGTCGCCCCCGGCCTGGGTGCTGGTACAAGATCTGGAACACCGCGGCCTGCTGACTCGCCACCACGGCGATCGCCCCCGGGCAGCTCAAGCGGTTTCCATTCCGGCTCCAGTGTGGGATGCCCTCTGCGGAACGATTCTAGAACATCCGGCAGCGCACCTCACCTACCATCCGCCCCAAACCTTAAATGGATTTGCCGACCTAGACGGACTGTTGCCTGCCGATTTGCTGGCAAAACTGTCACGATTACCGGACCTTGTGGATCGTCAGCTGACTCAGGGGGTTATTTTACGGGGTATGCGCGGAACGGGACGGTGGCGCTCGCTCGCCGCGTTAGCCCAAGCGCAGAATCGCGGCATTCTCCATATGAAACGTCCAGACGTGAAGGAGCTACCCGCCCTTTGTCGATTGGCCGGAGCGATCGCGATCGGGCAAAACGCCATTCCTCTGATCGATTTGGAACTTGCGCCGGGGGAATCATTCACGCTGCCTGAGCTGGCGGGATATCGTGGGTTACTCGGCATTCTCCTCAGTCGAGAGGGCAGCCTCAAAGGATCGCAGGTGGAACGCTGCATTACCCTGTGGACACCGCCGCCCGACGAGGCCGCGCGCCATCAGCAGTGGGTCCAGGTGCTCGACCCCAGCCTTAACGGCACCCGAGAGGTGATTGCCCAGGCCAGTCAACAATATCTGCTCACGCTGGGCGCTGTTGAGCAAGCGGGCAGATTAGCCCAAGCCTATGCGGCTCTGAATGACCACCCCCATGTCGCGCTGACAGATGTGCAGGAAGCTTGCCGTGCCCTCAACCAGCAAACCCTGGAAAACCTCGCCACCCGCATCGACACCCACGGGAGCTGGGAAACCCTCATCGTGGCGGATAAAACGCGCATTGAGTTGGATAACCTCATTCGCCGCTGTCGCTATCGAGAAACGTTACTGACCCATCTGGGCAAGGGTTTTGCCGGTACGAGTCGAGGCGTTCGGGCTCTGTTTGGCGGCACCAGTGGCACGGGCAAAACTCTGGCAGCACGCATCATCGCCGCTGAGCTGGGGTTGGATCTGTATCGGGTCGATCTTGCCTCTGTAGTCAGCAAATACATTGGCGAGACGGAACGCAATCTGAGCCGCCTATTTGCTCGCGCAGAGGAGCAGGACGTAATTTTGCTGCTGGATGAAGGGGATTCCCTGCTGACCGGGCGAACGGATGTCCGTAGCTCGAACGATCGCTACGCCAACATGGAGACCAACTATTTGCTGCAGCGGTTAGAGCAGTATGAGGGCATCATCTTGATCACCTCAAATACCCCCAGCCGCATCGACAGCGCGTTTCAGCGACGCATTGATGTGGTTATCGACTTTAATCCCCCTGATGCGGGACAACGGCAACAGCTCTGGCAGCTACATCTGCCCGCACACCATGCGGTCAGTCCGGCCCTGTTGCGGCAGGCCTCCATTCGCTGTCAGTTTACCGGGGGCCAGATTCGCAACGCCACCCTGCCCGCTACGCTGCTCTCCCTCGAAGCGGACATTCCTCTATCCGCTGCCTTTCTCGCCGCGGGTCTCCGC
>CAZLYS010000764.1:0-2886 GCA_964563415.1 uncultured Halomicronema sp. | reverse complement strand
TTACCCTGATCATCAGATAAAGTTGGAGTTTGAGCCAAGAGTAGACGAGCATATTAGCTGCTTGATCGAGGCGAATGGACAACTGTTTCCAATTGATGCGTGCGGAACAGGCATGCAACAAATTATTCAAATCCTCTCATATATTTATCTATTCCATCCACGATTATTGATTTTAGATGAGCCGGATGCACATCTTCATCCGAATAATCAGCGATTATTAGTTGAAACAATCAAAACACTAATTGACAACTTGGATATTCAAGTTTTGATTTCAACTCATAGTAAATATATGGTTGAATCATTGACTCAGTAGTCGATTGCGTTCTGGCTTGATAATGGGAAGCTGGTAGAAAGATCTAACGATAATGATGATAGATATGTTATCAAGTCTCTTCTTGATATAGGTGCTCTTGATAGGAGTGAAGTGGCCAATGACCGAATTCAAGTCCTCTGCGAAGATCAATGTTTTGACTTATTAAAACTGATTTGTGCGTCATCTGGCTGGGATTTGGATGAAGTGGATTTCTGGCCATATAACGGCTGTTCTAACCACCAAGTAGCTTCGGCACTGATAAAATACATTAGGAATAAATCTCCCAATGTAATAATCTTACTTCATAGAGATCGTGACTATTTGAAAGATGAAGAGTTGGCAGATTGGGAAAATAGGTTGCCTGAATATGAAAATCTTTTTGTGTACATAACAGATGGCAATGATTTAGAGCATCTGTTGCTCTCTAAAGAGCATTTGAGTCAGGTTGTTTTGGGGTCTAATCTAGATTTAGATGAGCTTTTACGTGCTTCTCTTGAAGCGTGTAAGGATAAGCAGTTTGAAAAAATTGTGAACACTAGAATTGACGCACTTCGAAAAATCAAAGGTAATATTAACGAAGGCAGTGTAGCTGTAGAATGCTCTAGCAAGCTAGGCACTGATGGTATTCAGTACGCGCACGGTAAAACCTTACTGAAATCATTAAGGAATGAATATCGAACAAGGACTAGACAAAACTTAGAAGTAATGAAAGAAACTTCGGCTCTTTCTATTGATATGTTCTGCGAAATATGGACTAAACAGCTGGATGAGGGAGCTGGATAATATCTGAGTAAAGTAACTGGGAAGGGAATTATCTAACAACGCAAATGCAGCGGATGTCAAAAGCTAATTGTAGTTTGCTTAAGGTTCCTATCACCGCTGATTTGAAACGTTAGGCGGCAGTCTTACCTGCTTGACCACGCACTCAGCTAGATTACCAATAGATGGGAAACAGCTACCAAACAAACTCGTTATGGAAATTCTAAAGTTATTAGTTGAGCTGGCAGGAAATTTAGCTTGGCCAATTGTGGTTTTAGTGTTATCCATAAAATTTTCGCCTGCTATTCATACAATTATCAAAAGTATCACGTCTCATCTATCTCCTAGTCGGAATATTCGAGTAAGAATTAGAAGTTTCGAGCTGGAATCGAACGAAATCCCCATCAAACGAGAGGAGCTAGAGAAAATTGCTGTTGAACCAGATCCGGCTAAAAGGCTTGAATTGTTCAAAGAGAAATTTGATTTAGAAAAAGCCTTAGGAAGCCTTGAAGAACAAGATGTGGAATGGCTCAGAAGATTCTCTGAGGATTACTACATCCCAAATGCATTCCTGGTTTGGCCTTATGGAAATAGCTCTCAAGATGAGGTTCGTGCATTTGATCGTCTTGAAAAAATCGGTTTAGTCAAAGCCTACCAGGCTCCTTTGAGCGGCGGAGAGTGGATTGGAATGGTCACTGATAAAGGTAAACAAGCATTACAGTTTCTGGTTTCTAAAAACAAATGATAGCTCTAGTCTGATTGCAATTTTTCATGGATTGAACTAATGAAGTGGAAGCCTAGACTCTTCAACGTATTGGTACACTTGATATGATCAAACATAAGCATGTGAACGTAGAGAAAACACCATGGTAATTAGCCTAGAACTTCCGTCAGAGTTGGAAAACGAGTTATCTACAGAAGCTTCTCGGCTTAAATTGCCTTTGGCAGAATATATTTTGCGTGTGCTTGCATTCCGCCCTTTTCTCCAGAATCCCCCTAAAAATGGGGTTGAACTCGTTACTTACTGGGAAAGCATTGGGGTAGTTGGTGCGCGAACTGATATCACTGATAGTCAGGAACATGCACGTAGGTTGCGCGACCAAGCAGAAAATCGGGAACGGGTTTAGGTAGCGAATGTACCTGCTTGATACTGATGTGATGATCGATATCCAGCGAGGCTATGCACCTGCACTTGCTTGGTTTGCCTCCGTCTCAGAACTGCCGAGCATTCCCGGCTTTGTTATCATGGAACTAATTCAGGATGCTCAGAACAAACAGCAGGTGCGCAAAGTCCTACAGATGGTGGCTCCGTTGCCAATCGTTTGGCCTACTGAAACTGACTGTGCTCGGGCCTTGTCTGATTTCACCGCCTATCATCTGTCCCACAAGGTCGGCCTGATTGATGCCTTGATTGCGGCTTGTGCCGTTGGGCGAAATGCAACGCTCTGTACGTTTAATGTGAAACACTACCGAATCATTCCGGGTTTGAGTTTGGAGCAACCCTATAGCCGCTGAACACCTAACACTGCGTGGCAGCGGACGGTCGCAGGCCACGTATGTTGAGTTCGATGTTGTCTACCCATAACGCGGAAGAGATTTAGTCCAAAATGAGGCCATTGATCGTTCCCCAGTCTTAATGGTCAAAGATGAACAACTTCTCCAAACGATGGGTTGCCGCGATCGCCCCTCGACAACCTAGCTTAAAGCTCTAACGTGGCTAGCGATCGCCCACCGGGCACAAAACCGTTACAGTAGCGGTTAAATGGAGCATGTCAATTCTCGCGTTTGCTGGCTGAACAAGAGGTTTTCTCGAT
>CAZLYS010000763.1:0-2888 GCA_964563415.1 uncultured Halomicronema sp. | reverse complement strand
TTGCCGCTAATTTCTCCATGGAAGCAATCAAAGGAAGAAGATGGCTGATAAAATCCGCCGGTGACTGCATCTGCTGAGACCCGCCCCCCCATGTATGTTGTCCCCAGTTGCCCAGCTGCTGGGCTTTCGCCAAAGACGTAAACGCCATTGTTTAGAGTGCTTTGAGCGGTATTAGCAGTCACCGGAGAGGCTGTTAAGCTCAGGGAGCCAGCGATGAGGCTAACGCTGAGGGCCGCAATCGCTAGAGGGCGCTGTAGCCAAGCTGGACAGGTTTGTGAGCGCTCATCTCGGGTGGTAGATCGGGGGGATGCAAAGGTCATGGGTCGCAGTTTTTTCAGGTGCAGTATTAATATCAATGGAAATCAGGAAAATTCCAGTGATAACGTCAAATTTCTAGGTTGATCTTCGTCTGATCTCTGGGTGACAAGCATCCTGCAGACGTGTGATTTAAATCAGCTCCCCAACTATTGATAGTCCTACGTCTAGAACGATGTCAGTTCATGCTCTGCGAGATCGCCTGCAAGCCTTAGAGGGTAAAGGCTACAAAGCTTATAAGTCCTTGCAGGGGAACCATCTATTAACCGATTTCATCTTGCATATTGATTACGTGCAGGGAGATCCGTTTGCGGCCCCAAGTCGTTTGCGGGTAGAGATGCCGCAAGCGATCGCCCAATTTCCTGCTGCACTCTACAGGACCACTGCTCGCCGTATCGCGTTAGAGGATTTTCTGATTCGTCAGTTCGATCGACAAGTTCGGGTTGTGGCTCGCGCTGCTGGATCTGGCAAAAGCGGGATGATCGATATTGCACCTCCGTCACAGGCCGTTTTGCCTCGCACCGCCGCTCACGTTTCTGACCAGGCAGTGGAGTTGCGATTTGTCGTTGGTTTGCCAGCGTTTGGGCGGCGCATTGCTGGGCGGCAAGCCGCTGAGTTGTTGTGTGAGCAAGTGCCAGCCCTAATCACCAACGTGTTGGTCTATGCGCAACTTGATAGCGTGGCGCTGCAAGCGCATTGTGACTGTGCTGAAGCGGCCGAGGGTTTACGAGATCAGTTACGAGAGCGCCAACTGGTGGCGTTCATTGCTGATGGGGCCGAGTTGCCCCGCCAGAGCGGTGTCGATGAGCGACCGTTGCCAACCGGGGCTGTGCCGTTTCAGTCACCAGCGTCTTTGCGAACGAGCTTGATGCTGCCTGATGGTCAGACAGTGACCGGTATGGGTATTCCTCAAGGGGTGACGCTGATTGTCGGAGGTGGCTATCACGGCAAATCGACCCTCCTGCGGGCGATAGCAACAGGGATTTATAACCACATCCAGGGGGATGGTCGAGAGCGTGTGGTGACCGATGCGGCAGCGGTTAAGGTGCGTGCTGAGGATGGCCGGAGTGTGGCTGGGGTCAATATTTCGCCGTTCATTAATCATTTGCCGCAGGGGCGATCGACTGAGCAATTTTCGACTCAAGATGCTAGCGGGAGTACATCGCAAGCTGCCAGCATTGTGGAAGCGGTGGAAGCTGGCGCGACGGCGCTATTGATTGATGAAGATACATCGGCTACGAATTTTATGATTCGCGATCGCCGGATGCAGGCATTGATTGCGAAGGAGCGCGAGCCTATCACTCCTTTTGTGGATAAAGTGCGCCAGCTCTACACCGACTATGGTGTTTCCACAATTTTGGTCATGGGGGGCAGTGGCGACTATTTTGATGTGGCGGATACGGTTATTGCCCTAGACGAGTATCGCCCTGACGATGTTACCCAGCAAGCTCGGGCGATCGCGACGGCTGACCAAACCGAACGGCAGGCGGAGGGCGGTACTGAGTTTGGTGAGTTGGCCTCCCGTATTGTCTCACCCAGTAGCATTGACCCGCGTCAGGGGAAACGAGCGGTGCATCTCAAAACGCGCGCGACAGATGAAATCAGGTTTGGTATCCACGATATTGATCTTTCTGCGGTCGAGCAGTTGGTTGAGGCTGGTCAGTTAAAGGCGATCGCGGCGGCCATCGTGTATGCACAGCAACATTATGTTGACGGTCAGCGATCGTTCACTGACGTTCTAGAGGCAGTCATGGCTGACATTGCAGAGCATGGTTTAGCTTGCTTAAGCGATCGCCCCACTGGTGAGTTTGTCGGCTTTCGTCGATTAGAACTGGCGGCAGCTCTCAATCGACTGAGGACGCTGACCATGGTGAAATCGTAGAAGCTTCTGGTGAGTCACGTTAGCCGAGACTGCGCCGCCTGGGTAAGACGTACAGTCGTGAAGACTATGCCCTAAGTCTGGGATGACCTTGCTCTAATGGTTTGTGCGTGTAACCTGAGGGGGGCATCTAGGAGTGATGGGCAGGACGATTTAAGATTCAGTTCTAAAAACCAAACTGTAAATGGCTAAACGTTTAATGCCGTCATAAAGTGTTTGCTCACCATCAGCAGCTCGCCGAACTTCGTTAGCCCCGACCAAAAACACTGCCCAGAGCGCTAATACAATAATCAAACGGCTACAAATTGCCAGGGGACAGAGCAATGACGGCTTAAACATGGTGATGACGTCCTTTAGAGTGAGGCCAGGACTCTAGCCTTGGTTGTAGTTCTAATGCTAACGAGTTCCGCTATTGGCTTCTGTTACAAAATATTAGCGGCAACTTCAAATTAATCCCTTGCTTTGCCGTAAATTTACGTCTGACATGCCTGTAAAAGCCGAATGGCAACTGGCAAATTGAAAGGGCTATCGTTGGCCCAAACCGTAAACTACGTTTAATCCGGTTCGCGCTTGAGCCGACGTGGGCGCTGGCGATCGCTTTGAGACGCTTGTGCTAAATACCACTTTTGCCAGGCTTGCGACGTTCTTAAGGCGAGCCAGAGCAGCAGTAAGGCAATTAAGCCACCTTGTTGGG
>CAZLYS010000762.1:0-2889 GCA_964563415.1 uncultured Halomicronema sp. | reverse complement strand
GTCAAGAAATCTTACGCGATGCCGACAATGCCATGTATCGGGCCAAAGCCAAAGGCCAGTCAAACTATGAAATCTTTGACCCAGAAATGCATGCCACCGCTCTACGACTCTTAAAGCTAGAGACCGATCTCCGACAAGCGATCGCCGATCAGACCTTTTGTTTGCGGTATCAGCCTATTATCAACCTCTCGTCCCAGCAGCTCATTGGCTTTGAAGCGCTCGTTCGCTGGCGACATCCCACCCGTGGCTTAGTCACTCCCGATCAGTTCATCCCACTGGCCGAAGAGACGGGATTGATTATGCCCCTAAGTGAATGGATTTTGCAGGAAGCTTGTGCGCAAATGAGTTGCTGGTATCGAGAGATGGCGCTGGCGCATCCTTTGCAAATCAGCGTCAATATTGCCGCAGGTCAATTTCAAAATGCTCTGTTTGTCGAAAAGTTGGATCAGGCGTTAGCCCGAACTCAGTTACCGGCTACCAGCCTCAAACTGGAAGTAACCGAAAGCGTCTTGCTGGAAAACGTCGAGACCGTTTTGTCGACATTATCACAACTCAAACAACGCCAGATTGAAATTAGTTTGGATGACTTTGGTACGGGCTATTCGTCTTTGAGTTATCTCAAGCAATTTCCCATTGACACCTTGAAAATTGACAAATCTTTTGTCGATAGTCTGGAGCGAGATGACGATGCCAGTCTTGTTGAAGCGATCATTCAAATTGCGAATTCACTAGAGATGACCGTGATTGCTGAAGGGGTGGAAACGCTGACGCAGCAAGTGCGGTTACACAAGCTCGGGTGTGGCGCTATTCAGGGTTACTTGATTAGCCCGCCACTGGATGCCACAGCAGCTAAGAACTTTATGTATTCATTCTCTCGATAGCGGCCAAGCGGCCAGCTCCTTGGCTAGAGGGTGAATATGGACGCGACCATACTGACCTCTGGAGCATTTATTAGCACGCCCTAAGGCTGGAACTGTTGACTATAGAGGTAAGCATAGCGATCGCCCCGCGCCAGTAACTCCTCGTGGGTGCCAGATTCGACGATTTGGCCTTGCTCCAGCACCAGAATGCGGTCAGCATTGCGCACTGTAGCCAGACGGTGGGCAATGATGATGGCAGTGCGATCGCCCATCAACCGTTCTAGAGCCTCTTGCACCAGATTCTCAGATTCAGAGTCCAACGACGAAGTGGCTTCGTCAAGAATCAGAATGCGGGGATTGAGTAAGACCGCTCGAGCGATCGCGATGCGTTGGCGTTGTCCGCCCGACAGGTTCACTCCCCGCTCTCCCACCCAGGCGTAATAACCTTGAGAAAATTGGCTGATAAAATTGTGAGCGTTGGCCACTTTAGCCGCCGCTTCAACCGCTTTGAGATCAAATTCGGTTTGGCCAAAAGCAATGTTTTCGGCAATGGTGCCCGAAAATAACACAGTCTCTTGGGGAACGATACCAATTTGTCGCCGCAGACTCTTGAGCGTCACGGTGGCAATATCTTCGCCATCAATCCAGATGTGCCCTGACTGTGGATCATAAAATCGGGGCAAGAGGTTGACCAAGGTGGTTTTGCCCGCACCTGAGGAGCCGACTAAAGCGATTTTCTCCCCTGGTTTGGCTAACAAGTTGATCCCTTGCAGCACCGGTTCTCCTGCTTTGTACTGAAAGGTGACATTACGATATTCCACCTTGCCCGTCACAGCTGGCAACGGATGGGCATCTGGCGCTTCTTCGACACCTGGCGCGATCGCAGTCAGTTCAAAGACGCGATCGACTGATGCTTCAGCCTCTTTGAAAAGGTTGTAATTTTCCGTCGTGTGGGTGATGGGGTCAATTAGCAGCAGGCCCGCAGTGACATAGCTAGCAAAGGCCGCCCCGGTGAGATTACCTGTTGAGATCTGCCAACTGCCCACCAAAAACAGCACGAGAATAATACCTGCATAAAGCAGACCAATCACCGGATACTGCACTGCTAGCAGCCAGGCCGCTCGATATTTAGCATCGTAGTGACGCTTAGACTCGACTCGAAACCGTTCAACCGCATAGTCTTCTGCGGCAAACGCCCGAATCAACCGAATTCCCCCAAAGACTTCGGTGAGTTGTGATGAGAGATCAGACACCAGGTTTTGACTAGCGCGAGAATATTGCAGCATGCGATCGCCAAACCAGCCGACCAGTGCAGCAAACGCGGGCACGATAATCAGCATGGTGAGGGTGAGCTGCCAGTTGAGGTACACCATGTAAGTAAGCACCACCACCAACTGCAAAATACTGGGAATGAAGTCTTGAAAGAGTTTTTTGACGACTTCTCCAATCCGGTCCACATCTTCAGTCAATCGGTATGTGAGGTCACCGGTTTGGGCCTTTTCAAAATAGGCGAGACTCAGGCGCTGCAAATGTCGATAAGTCTCAACCCGCAGCTTGAGGGCGACTTCTAACGCGGCCTTAGACATGAGGGAATCTTGCCCATACTGCCCCAGCTTATGAATCACAAATCCGGCAATGGTAATGGCCGCCAACCGCGCCAGAGCCAGCACTTCGCCCTGCACTAATAGCGATAACATCTCCCCCGATAGCCACGCCAATATCGGCCAAAATGCTGTAAACACCAGCGTACATAGCAGGGCATAAAAAATGGTGCGCCACTGTTCGCGGACATAGGGCGCTAGGTTTAGATATTTCGAGCGGGGGGCCAAGCGATCGCCTCGACTATTCTGCATTTCCCACGCTATCAGGTTCTGGCAAGCGCAACCGTGGTGAGTTTACCTGCCGCTTTTACATCCCGATTAGGACTCCACTTAACAGCTGTTTAGCGGCACAGAGATACTCCAGATCACCCAATTAAACCTCATCCAGGTTCAGAAGTGGAGTTTCGACATTTGGTGCAACCTCACCG
>CAZLYS010000761.1:0-2890 GCA_964563415.1 uncultured Halomicronema sp. | reverse complement strand
GTTGGGGAACTCTCGCCGCAGCACAGTTCTTTGTCCCCACCCGACCAGTAGTCCCATGCCGCCACCAGAGATAAAAGTCAGTAATGAGACGATGACCTTAGCTGCTCCGTAGCTGCGTTCGATGCGACTTTCAAAATAGTACAGAGACAGAAAGGCGATCGCGCTACCAATCAGGCTCATCATCATCCAGCCGCACCAAAATCCCCAACCGGGTTTTAGCGCTGGGATAACCGGGCTAGAGGCGGGCGGAGAACTTGGTTGAATGGGTTGTGGCTGCGACTGTTTAGCTTTAGAAAGCTTTGATGGCGGCAGGGTAAGTTGGCTCTGATCGAGGATGGTGTTTTGTTTGAGGGACACAACCGTTTTCCAAGCAAATGCCTGGTTTCCGGTGGGTCGTCCATAAATATGGGCCTTATCAATCGAGGCGATGTCTAATTTTTGCAGTCCTTGATGAATAATTCTGCCGTAGGTTTCTTGGGCTGGTGCTTCCTGACTTTCGATTAGGATGTGGAGAGTGCCGGCATGCTCGCCGACGATGGCATGAATACCTCGGGCTTTGAGGGAATGATTCAGCAGCAGCCCAATAGCTTGATAATGGCCCTGCTTGGCTAATTTAACGATTTCAGACTTCTTCATAAATCGGGAACTTTAGGCTCTCAGACCACATTTGGAAAATGAGCATCTTCCCCAAATGTAGTCTCAGCATTTTACAAACCAGCATTGGTATAAACCGGAACTTGCTAACGACATTACTGATTTATGCGATGTTCAGAATTCAGAGTGCCCGGGATGCAGGGCAAAGCCATACAGAATGAAGCGTGTAGAGTGGTTATGTTGGGGGCAAAAGGGTCCATGAATTAGTTATCGACGATTGCCAACTCCCATTGCCAACAGACTCTCGAATCAGTGCCATAGGCTAGACTCTAATGCCAAAGTCTGCTTCTCGTCGAGCCGCATTTTTGGCGCTGTTGCTAATTGTCGGTGCGGCTAACCTCGGCATCATTACCCGCTTGTATTGGCCAGATCTAGCTGGCCAAGGCTTTTTTGTCGCGACCCGAGTCTGGATTTTGCTGCTGCCGGTGTATTGGGTGTGGCGAATTGATCGAGACCGCATCTCATTAACTTGGCCGACTCGTCAAGAATGGCAAGTGGGCACCTGGCTGGGCTGGGCGATGATGGGGGTGATTTATGGAGGATATGCCCTGGTCGGACATCAGTGGATTGATGTTGAGATTGCGCGATCGCGGGCGGCGGTTGTGGGATTATTACAGCCCCTAGGGTTTGCGGCCTTTGCGGTTTATTTCACCTTTGTGAATGCCTTGGTCGAGGAGTATATCTGGCGCTGGTTTGTCTATCGCAAATGTGCGGTGTTAGTGCCTGGAGCCTGGGCAGTGGTGTTAGCCGCGCTGTGTTTTACCCTGCATCACATCGTGTCGCTATTTGGATTCACCGGCAATTGGCTCGTTACGGTGCTGGGCTCCATTGGGGTATTTATGGCCGGGGCGGTGTGGTCGGGGTGTTATTTACGCTATCAGTCGTTATGGGTCTGCTACATCAGTCATGCGCTGGCCGATCTGGCGATCGCGATCGTGGCTTGGCAAATCTTATTTGCATCATCGATCTACCCATGAATGCTTGAGTTAAGGGCACATCCAGCAACAAGCCTAAAATCGAAACTTTACGCCGAGCACTGGGCCATGGGTAAACAAATCGAAGGCCTTATCTCCGCCATCGGTTTCATAATCCACATAGGAGAATCGATACAGCGCGAGTAACGAGGTATTACCCGAAACGAGCCAATCAATGCCTGCTTGACCAGTGGCAGAAAAGGTTAACCCACCAATGCCAAAACCAGAAATATCGGCCCTCGCGATCGCTACCATATTGGGTGAAAGATTCCAGCGGGCTCGCCCACCAATCATGGGCTCAACAACAGTGTAGGAATTACTGATTTCCCTGCCGAGGCCAAAATTCGAATCACTGCTGATTGCCGCTTCTGTGTTGAAGAAATAGACCCTTGCTCCACCAAAGGCATCAAAAATGAAAGGGCCTAAATCAAATTCTGTCTCAGCGGTTTTCAGGGCATTTGGGAGATTTCCGTCGCCAAAACGATAGGTACCGGCAAAATCGAGGCGAGTAAATGAAATTCCGGCTGCCGCGTTAATGGTGGCATTAGGAGGGAAACTTGGATCATCGGGCAGTGTAACTGTGGCTGACTGAGCGGAACCAGTGTTTAAATAGGAGCCGTTAAAATGAAAGCCCCAAGGCCCTTTCCAAGCTTCGAACTCCCCGAAGGCAGCGAAGTTAAGAGTATTGATGACCGCATCAAAAATATCGCTGATATCAGCATTAACGGAAATGTCGATACCGTTAATGCTGACTCCACCATTGGCCCCAAAGGGAACATAAGCTGCAGGTGTGAAGGAAAACCGCCAGCGAATATCGTCTGCTGCACCTGCATCTTGACTAATTAACATGGGTTGAGTCATTGTCTCGATTGCCATCCTGAGGGAGTCATTTAACTCGTCAATGGCAAAGGTTGGCAATTCAGAGGGATCGTTTTTTGTAGATAAAGGAACTGTTGAAATTGTTTCCTCAGAAAAGGACAAAGCTGCGGTTGCTTCCACACTCGCCAGCGTGGTGGCCATTGTCGCGACGCTGGCATCATCCTGCAGAATTGTAGCTTCGACAGACCAGGCTGGCTGGGTTGGAGGACTGGTGTCAACGGTGATCACTCCAGCGATTTGTCTGGGGTGTTGCCTTTGGAAAGCCTCCCAGTTGACGGCTAAAGGACTAGATTTATCTGCGCTAGCCACATTGCTCGGCTTAGATGATTGAGAGACATAAGCAGCATTTCCAGTCAGGTGAGTCAGTGTAGGGAAAGAGTGTA
>CAZLYS010000760.1:0-2894 GCA_964563415.1 uncultured Halomicronema sp. | reverse complement strand
TAAAGCCCCGGTCCAAAAACTAGTTGATAAGATTGCTGGGATTTTTGTGCCTATTGTGATTATCATTGCCATTGTGACCTTCATTACCTGGATGCTGGTCGGTGGTGATGATGCCTTTACCCATGCCTTGCTTACTTCGGTAGCAGTCCTGGTCATTGCCTGTCCGTGTGCTTTGGGCCTTGCAACCCCTACTGCCATTATTGTGGGTATTGGTAAAGGAGCTGAAAACAACATCCTTATCAAAGATGCCGAAAGTCTGGAGCTTGGTCATCAAACAAATGCCATCGTACTGGATAAGACTGGAACAATAACAAAAGGCAGACCGACCGTTACGGACTGGCAATGGGAGAATGACAATGATCATTACAAACAGGTGCTACTGGCCATTGAGGCCCGATCTGAACACCCTTTGGCAGATGCAGTGGTAGCGAGATTGAAAGAAAAAGGTCATAGACCCGAAGCTATTAACAGCTTTGAAAGCATTACGGGTATGGGCGCACAAGCCCAGTCCCCTGATGGTGAAAGTTTTTACATTGGCAATGAGCGTTTACTGGATAGCAAAGGCATCAATATCCCGGCCCCTGTGATGGATCGATCCAATCAGTGGCAAAGTGAAGGCAAAACCGTCATCTTCTTTGCAGACCGAACGAAAGTGTTGGCGGTATTAGCAATAGCGGACGAACTCAAGGAAAGCTCTGCTGCTGCTATCAGAATGCTGCAAGACCGGGGCATTGAAGTGTACATGCTAACAGGTGACAATGAGCAAACTGCAAAAGCAGTAGCTGATCAGGTTGGTATCTATCATTTCAAAGCAGAAGTATTGCCATCAGATAAAGCCGATTTTGTCAAAGAATTACAAGGTCAGGATAAAATAGTCGCCATGGTCGGTGATGGAATAAACGACTCCCATGCATTGGCCCAGGCAGATGTGAGTATAGCGATGGGCAAAGGCTCAGATATAGCCATGGATGTGGCTAAAATGACACTCATCACTTCAGACCTGCAAGCCATTCCAAAAGCCTTAAAGCTATCAAAAAGAACGGTTCAAGGTATTAGGCAAAACCTTTTTTGGGCATTTATCTATAATGTGATCGGTATTCCGATTGCCGCAGGGGTACTTTACCCCCTCAATGGGTTCCTGCTCGATCCAATGATCGCTGGGGCTGCGATGGCCTTTAGCTCCGTTTCAGTTGTTGCTAATAGCCTAAGGCTTAAAATGACTCGCATTTAAAGTGAATAATGTAATCCAAATGAGGAATTCTGTAATTCTCTGTATTGATCCTCACGTTTTAAAAATCAATATCAAAAATGAACATAATGGAAAATTTAAAATTCAAAACAAACATTAAATGTAATGGGTGCTTGCAAACGGTCAAGCCTTACCTAGACAATATTTCTGATTTAGAAAATTGGAATGTTGATCTGGAAAATCCTGATAAAATCCTGTCGGTCAACGCTAAGGTTGATGCTGAAGAAAGCATTATTGTCGCTGTAAAGGCGGCAGGATATGATATAAGTAAAATCAAATCTTAAATAGTATGAAAAAAAAGTAGAAACAATAGTGAGAGTGATTCTGGGAATTGCCTTGCTGGTCTTTGGGCTTGACAAATTTTTTGCGTTTGTCCCTCATGGTCATGTGATGACTGAAGAACTTATGGCAGCTTATCATGGTCTTATGGCCAACAAATTTATCTTGCCTACTGTAGGTGTTGTTGAAACAATATCCGGGATTATCCTGATTTCAGGACGTTATGTGACCATAGCCCTTGCTGCCATGGTTCCAATTGTATTTGGAATTCTGGGATTTCATTTTGCTGTAGATCTGGATGGAATTATTCCTGGATTAATTGTAGCCGCTATGCATGTTTATCTCATTCTATACCGGCGTTCAGCAATTGCTAACTTGATCAAGCAGACCAATGCAATATAGTTTGAAACAGCAATTAGAGGTCCTGTTCAGTATAGACATAAACAGTGCTTCTATTGCATGATTTACTTTAAAACCAATATTGAGTCATGTTAGAAAAGCTTGCCATATTGATCATCGATCTATCAGGCTATACTGCCTTGACCGAATTGCACGGTGGTAAAAAAGCTTCCGCGATAGTCAGACAATTTGAAGAAATTGTTCAAAAGAATGTTATCGACCAATGTGATATTTTTGAAAGAAAAGGAGATGAGCTCTTAATTACTTCTCTTAAGTCCAGTTCATTGGTAGATTTGGTAATGAACTTAGCTGAAGAAATCAATGAAACAACCCATTTTCCATCATTTCACGCTGGTATGCACTACGGCGAAATTTATCGAGATAATAATCAATTATTTGGCACCACAATTAACCTCACGTCCAGAATTCAGGGCCATTCAAAATCTGGAGAGGTATTGATATCAGATGCTTTTTTTGAAAGTTTAGATAATGATCGAAAAGCTCTTTTTAAGGAATCGGAGCGGGTTAGGTTCAAGAATATTTCAAATCATGTAAAACTTTACAAGCTAGTTCATCTACAAAGTTACAACGAAACCCCAATCGATCCTGTATGTAGAATGCAGGTGGTAGATTCTTACTTTGTCCATTGTTACGAAAATCAGATAACGTATCACTTTTGCTCCAAAGAGTGTCTGACAGTTTTTAAGAATGACCCAGTCATTTACACTCATCCAAATATATGAGTATTATATTTGAGAAACCACTAAATAATATATATATTTATTTTAGTAATTACTAAAATATTAAAACATGAGCAATGCATGTATCAGAGTGATGGCTGATCCGGTGCAAAGCAAGGGTTGCAAACAAACGCTGGAGCGTATGGAGGATGGATTAAGTCAGGCAACGCAGACATTCAATCTGGCTGGCAATGCTACCCGACTGAAAATTCTCTTCCTGCTACAGA
>CAZLYS010000759.1:0-2895 GCA_964563415.1 uncultured Halomicronema sp. | reverse complement strand
TCCCACCTGCTGTCTCCTTCATTTCCCATGGCACATACAATAAGACATCCCTTTTGGGCAGCTATGGCCGCAGCCTTGCTGGAAGGAGAGGTTTGGCCATCCATCTGGGTGGTAGTGTAATGGTGGTCTGTGAAATTCACGGAGGTAGAGACTATGTCGGCGCCCTGCTCTACCGCCCATTCCACGGCCGCTATCCAGTGGTCTTCTTCAATGATACTTTCCTTGCTTTCATGTTCAGTTCTAGCCAATAGATAATTGGCTTCATAGGCGCCACCCAGGGGCGTTTCTCCATAGTAGCCTGCCAGGCAAGCTAACACCTGCGTTCCATGATCAGAATGTCTGTATACATTTTCTCCTCCATCGTAAAAGTCTTTGGTAGCCAGTATCCTCTTCTCTTCTCTTAGCCTTTCTAAGGCCGGGTGTTTATCAGCATACTTAAAGCCTGCATCTATGATGGCTATGGTTATGCCTTTACCCGTCAGTCCATGGGCGGCCAGGGTATCCAGGTACATCAATCCCCTCTGCATGCTAAGCAGGGTATCAAACTTTGGGTTTGCGTCTAAAGAATTTGTAGGTAAACGTGAACTCTTTCCTGTAGAAATAGGTGCTATAGAAGCCACCCAATCGGCTGAACTGAGTCTTTCTAATTGAGTAGGATTTAGGTCTACGCTGATAGCCTGAATCCAACTTAGGTAGTGGCGGATGGGAATCTCTTCATGGGCCAACTCTTGATATACCTCTTCCAGAAACAGAGCTTGTTGAGAGATAGAGGTGGGAACATCTTGAAGATAGAGATAATAGGGAGTGGCAGGTAAGATATGTAGGCTTAGGAATAGGAAAATTGCCGTCAAAAAAACTTTTTTTGCGGAAGAAAAACCAGATAGGCAAATATCACTAAAAATTGAAAAAAATACCGTCACGTTAGTTGCTTACTCATATTAGGCTAAGATATGCACTATTTATTCCTAAATTTAAACAGCTTCTAGCCAAAATACGTATCTTATTACATAGCGTTTGAAAGTCAGAAAACTATGAGCAAAAAGAGCACCACATTACCATTTATCGGAATGTTGATCCTCATGTTTGGGTTGATCAGACTCGTACCCACTTGGTTGGGCTGGGATATGAATGATCTCATGCTGGCTTTCGGACAACAAATAGCCTACCTCTGGGCGCCCGGTATAGCTGCGGGTATCATCATCATTTTCATGAAAAAGGAACGCCTACAGGAATATGGGCTGATCCGTAAATACATGGATAAGAAGTGGTTTTGGGGAGCTATTGCCTTACCTTATGCCTGGGTAATTGGAACGCTGGGGTTGATATTTCTTTTTGGTAACCTCATGGGGGTACCGGGCTTTGGAGAAATCATTTTTGGATATGAAGCTGCTCATCCTACCATTCCCCTCTTTCATAAAATTGGCTCCCTTTTTACCCTTTGGATAGAGCAGGTGGGCTTATTTGATACGCCACCCATGATAGGGACATTGCTGGTCATGAGCATTGTATTCGGGGTGATGTTTGGTTCTTCTGTGGGAATTCTCTTCACCTTGGGAGAAGAACTAGGCTGGAGAGGATTGATGGTGATGGAAAACAGAGAGTTGGGTTGGGCCAAGTCCTCTTTCATGATAGGGGCTCTTTCTTCTCTGGTACAGCTTCCCATCATCATGTCTGTAAGTACAGACTATCCCTGGACAGATATCAGTCTGTTTGTGGGCTTCAATATAGCCTTATGCTTCATTCTCATCTACATGAATGATAAAGCCAATAGCATACTGCCTTCTGCCGCTTTCAAATGTGTCTTGTCTTTTGCCAGTTTAGGCTTTCTGGTCTTTGTAGTAGGAGGAGATGAAAGGGTAGGCAGTTTATATGGCATCAGTGGCATAGCAGTCCTTGCCTTTATCATTGGCATCATCTACATGGTGGATAAAACCTATGTAGAGAGCTACCCTGAGCAGCATTTTGCTACCTATCCTTCAGATGAAGAACCTGACGCTTAGCAGTTAGATACCTATTTATTTTTTTGTCTTCAGAGAAATGCAGGTTACAGCATATTCCATTGAGTACGTCCTCATGTAAGGGGAAGATTATTTTTGACTATTGATAATTAGTATGAAAAAAAGGAAGAGGCAAAAAGAGATACCAGGAGGAATTGTAAAAATCCCCTTTGATGATGGATGGCATACTTATGGTCGAATCTTAAATTATGGTGATTTAGCTATCTATGATTTGAAAACCCAGGAGGATATTACTGATCTTGATTATATCATCTCAAGACCAATATTGTTTAAGTGCATTGTCAATGATAATGGAGTCAAAGGGGGTAAATATCCAATTATTGGGATAATAGCATTAGAAACTTCTTTGGAAAATTCTAAGTATTATTTTGGCCCTACTCCTGGAAATGAAGATTACGGAATTTATGAAAATGGAAATCTTAGGAAAGCTATTTCTAAAGAGGAATGTATAGGACTTCCTGTAGGAGCAGTATGGGACCCAGATCATATATCTGAAAGACTTAAAGATCACTACTCTGGTGTTGAAGACAAATTTATGAAGTATCTAGATCCTCTTGGAAACTATAAGCGAATCTAGAACGGCCCCAATCCTCCTGCTCTGCCTGAGTTTGGATGCCTCGACCGAAAATGACCGTTAGCCTATCAAGTAAAATTCATTCATACCATTAACTTTTATCATCCAGTATTTTGGCTTTAGGTAACTTAAACGGAAATCGTTTCAAATATTCGCGGTCGAGACATTCGTCCGCTGGCGAGGGGAGAAAAATAGGTTGCTTTCTTAGAAGTTGTGTCCCTTATAGATTGGAATTATGAATCTCAAACTTATTCTTTTTTTTGTAGCACTTTGCGGTTCTTTATCCTCCTTGAAAGGTCAAGA
>CAZLYS010000758.1:0-2898 GCA_964563415.1 uncultured Halomicronema sp. | reverse complement strand
ACACTCTTTCCGTCGGCGACTTCTTTAGAAGAAGAGCTGTTGGAACGACAACGCCCCGATGCCATCAATTTGCTGAAGGAAAGCGGCGTTGACTTAGTGAACCTGACGGGTAAGCAAGCCCTATCCTTTGGCGAACAGGGTTTAGCAGAAACCCTGGATACGTTAGACCGCAATGGAGTCTTTCGGGTAGGGGCAGGGCGAGGCAAACGCGAGGCTCGCCGCCCGGAGATTGTTGATGTCAAAGGTCAGCGCATAGCCTACCTGAGCTACGATCGCGACTTTAGTTTGGCGGCTGACGAGAGTCTCAGCGGTGTGAATGCTGCCGCCATGAAAGACATTATTGAAGATATTCAAGCCATTCGCGATGAAGTGGATTGGCTGGTGGTGAACTATCGTTGGTCCACTGAGCCGCCCGAGAGTCCAGCTGAATCACAAACCAACTTAGCGAAACTGGCGATTGATCAAGGTGCCGACTTGGTAGTAGGGCAGCATCCTGATCAGCTCCAGGGGGCAGAGCTGTACAAAGGTCGACCCATTGCCTATTCATTGGGTGATTTTGTGTATGGTTCTACAGCTGAGAACCCCACTGCAGAAACTGCTGTGCTGCAAGTGGCGATTCGGGCTGGACAAATGAAAGTGGACCTGATTCCCGTACAGGTGCAAAACGGTCAGCCGCAAAAAGCCTCTGGGGCTGAGGGCGATCGCATTTTGCAAAAAATTCACGCGGCCTCCCAAGATTTTCGTGAGCCCCTGCCGCCTTCCGTGGTGTTAGATGTGCGACCAACGGGTGCCAGTGACGTTCCGGCTCTGGTCGATGATCAGGGCTTTACGGCTGAGGAGCCGGTAGAAGCGTCGCCCTTGATGACTCCAGAAGTCGCTGAGCCCGCCCTCGTAGACGATACGACTCCAGCACCGTTTGCGGGAGAAGAGGAAGCCGCTCCGATAGCGCCCGGTATGCCCGACACGACTGCGCCAGAAGCCGCCCCCGACACCGTTGACGAAGACCTCGATATTGAAATCGACGAGTTCTCAGATGAGTTGCTTCAAGACTGGGGTCCGAAAGAAAGTCCGAACACCATTTATGAGCCAGAATCTCGCTTACCCAGCGGCCTAGAACAGGCCACACCCAAGCCATCACGCAAGGTGTTGCCGTTTCCCATGCCGAAGGTAGAGGCTGCTCCTAATCATGCCCCTGCCAATGACTTGGAACTCAACGAAATCGAGATATCGACACCGTTCCCGACATTAGACCAGCCTGTGGCCCCCAAGTCAGCTGAGCCCAAACCCCTTGAAGAGCCAGCACCTACCCCAAATGAGGCTATTGGTCCCTACAGTGAGCCCTTAGTTGGCCCGATGAGTTCTTTACCAGAGGTTGATCCCGATATGAAACTCAGTCAAGATCCGATCGCTGCCCATGATGCCCAACCTGGGATGCCAGCACCACGAGTCTATGCGCCCTTGAGCACAGATACAGAGCCCAGCGACACGGTGACCGTAGACGTCGCCAAAATGGATGCGGCGATCGCGCAATCAGATACCTCCGCTTCCCTCTAGGTTCCTGAAAAATTCAACTTACAACTGGTCTGAGGTCGTGTCTTGTCACCTACTGAAGGTGAGTATTTTTGCCTGTAGAGCTGACTCGCAAGTTGTTGTGGCCAAACTGCCAGGCTATGTGTCGCGATCGCTGCAGATAGAGTGACATCAGCCAAATGAGAACATCTTTTGAGAGCTTCCCCGCTCTTTCACGAGAAATTCTATAAAACAGTTGCAATTTCAAGTTTTTGCGATACGCTTTGGGCGGAATCAATAATGATTGAATTCTTAGTTTTTACATCGCCAAATTGAAGCCATCGTTAACGATATTTTCTTTGTGGCGGTTGTCGGCGTATCGCGTTTTTCGGGACCAACTCTAATGAACGCCCCTCTTAACTCAGACTCCCAGCTATATACTGCTCCAGAAACTGGACGACCCGTTGCGCCATCCAGCTATGCGCCCTCGGTGCCGATTTCCGTTTACCGAGAGCTGGCAGCCGAGCTCAAGACGACCCAATCGACTTTAGATGCCCTGACGCAGCAAAACCACGAGATAATTCGGCAAAATCAACTGCTGCGCACCGAAATTCAGCGATTTGTGCAATCTGCAGCGCAACTAGGCCATTTTGCGGGTGTCACATCTGCTGAGACGTATCCAGTAGCTCAACAAGAGCCAACACCGATCGCTCCGCCTGCTGAGATGTTTCTGGACTCCATTGAGGAATCATTACAGGCACCTCCACAATCAGCTCCTCAGCGTCCGCCCGTAGACCGGCCAGAGCCACCGCAGATGACGGCCCCAGCATCACCCCCGCCACCCCCACATGGAGGGGGTAGTCAAGGCAAAGGGCGCGAACGCCAAGGCCCGACCAGCAATCGAGTCAACAGCGCGATCGTGCCGCACCCGAAAAGTAAGAAACGCGATCGAGGCCGACCCACGCCGGATACCAAACCCTATCGCCTGTTTACTGAACAGCCTGAAGAAGGGCGCCCGCTCAGCAAGGTAGCCTCGCGGTCTGACCTCGGTAATTTGTGGTTAGCCACGACTATTTTGGTAGTGGTGGTATCGGCCTTTGGCGCAGGCTTTTTGATCATGCGCCCATTGCTCAACCGCTAATTTTGTCTACAAAGTATGTATTCCTGCGGATCTCACCGTTCAGATAACGGGTGTGTGCGGGAATTTTTGTAGGGATATTTACCCACAACAGCGACGATTGACTAGCGACCAGTTGTGAAGCAAAATCCGACATATGAAGCGAAATGTAGTGAGAATTACAGTATTGTGTCCGTAGCCCTCGTTAGACATAGGGCTGCACTGCATATTGGCAGTGGTTGTGTGGAGCCTAAAACGTATGAAGAAAATCG
>CAZLYS010000757.1:0-2900 GCA_964563415.1 uncultured Halomicronema sp. | reverse complement strand
ACGCTCATTCTAACGACCCTAATATCTTATATTTAATTCCATTCGCCTACTTAGCGACGGATAAAGTCTTCATAGTAGCCCAGCGGAGACATATCCAGCTGATTGAGGCAAAACGCTTTAAAGACCGTCATTTCATCGTTGATGTGAGATGGAGATTCCTTTTCAGTCAGAATAATTTTGCCTGCTCGCTGCCAACCGGGTCGCCGGGATTTGCTGTAGCCTGAACCGCGTGGGCGACATAGTCTCAAATACTCAGTTTTGGGTTTCTCACGGGGATCCCACCCTTGCTGTTGGAAAAAGGTGATCACCTGCTTGAAGGCATGACGATAGGTGTTGCGCGATCGCGCCCCCAATTTCAGCTTCTCAAATCCTTTTTCTAAAACTTCAAAAGGGTCACGCTCCCAAAATTTCGCGAAGTCAAATTTGACAATGTAAGCATCAATTTTGCGTTTCTCAGCATCGGTGACGCGATCGCCTTTACGCTTGGGGCCTCCAGCCCCAGCCACCCAAATCCTCATGGCAGTCTGTGTTTTCCTAGAAAGTTGAACATTCTGGATAGCTCTTACATGACTTTCCAGGGCTTTTTCTAGTGTCTCAGGAGTAGACTTATATGCAGAAACGATTGAATATAAAGTCTGATTTTTGCTTGGAATAGAATAATTTTCACCCATGTTGACTCGATTACTGGAAATTCTTTGTATCCCTATTTTAATTCAATCTTACTTAATATTACGATCTTGTCTCTAGCCCTTTTTAGGGATGGCCTATGAAGGGTTTAGTGATTATTTAAATGCTTTTAAATAAAGGGTTTTGCGATGTCTTGTAATATAAAAATGCAATCTAACTATATGTTTTTGTTTTTGCCCATTCCAACTAAGCAACTGCATATTGGCTAGTCTAGGTTTTCAACGTTTAAATATAGTCATTAGCCCAAGTCGGGATGCGTTAAACTCAGTTCATAAAGTTCTGGGAGATATAAGGGGCCGTGGGACAAAAACGAATGCGAGGGCGACCAGTGAAATACGATTCGTTGACCGCACCTCACACGGTGACACTCCCTGATAACAATTGGCAGGCATGGCAACAAGAGGCTCAGCAAGCTGGCCTCTCGGTGAGTGAAGCAATGGTTTATCTGTCGATGCTGCCGCAGTTTTCCGAATGGCTGAACCAAGCATCGGCAATGGCTCCTGATAAAGAGGCCGTGTCAAGCTAACAATCTCAGCAAATCAAGAATTGTCTATTTTTGGGGAGCTTTACTGTACTTGCCGCGCTTGCGCTGCCGCTGCTGTCCTCCCTCCCACGTCTCTGAGGGGCGATGGTGTTTGAGTTCGGGTTTGTGCGTGGCGGCCTGCTCAAGCCGATAGATTTCTTCTTGGAGGTCGCAGTAAGCCGAGAATTTTTCAGCTAGCCAGGCATCATCGTACAAGGCTAGTTTCATCCAAACGTCCTGCAATTTAGGAAAGAAGGTATTGCGATCGCCCAGATAGTGCTGCCATTTCTCACTCAGCTCTTTCATCTCAGCTCGTGTGAGTCCTATTCTGCCCTTACTCGCTCTCCCCAGTTCTCGTCGTTTCAGGCTCACTAAACGACCAAAATAGTTAGATAAATCCTTGAAATATGTTTGGAAAATCCTTTCAATTTCATGACCACTAACCTCTGACAACAAGGCTGTGTAGAAGTCATAGGGATCGCCTGGTGACGAATAGCTAGCATCGCACTGAGCAGATTGCTCGAAGGCTATTTTGATTTCGTCCCATTTTTGGGTAAAGACTTCGTAGATTATCTGAAAACATCCCGCCCTGGCTATAAGTTGTCGGTATGGCCACGATTCCGCTGAGGTATCTTGATTCTCTGCAAAACAATTGAGGACATCTTGACTCGATTGCAGGTCGACAAAGCAGCGGGCTAAGTCAATAAAGTTGTTGCGTATTTCTGCCCATCGCGTCACTTGATCGTGAGTACTGTTTCGGAAATCTATATACGCTGGGCATTGAGTGGACATGAAATGAGCCAATCGCTCTTTTAGAGGAGCATCTGGCGAATCGCTGCCTACTGTCCCAGATGGATGAGGCATCATCAAAAACTGGGTCTGAAAAGTGCCGGGCTTTTTAGGATCAGGGAACTCTCCATAGAAGATTCCGCAATAGCCAATGGAAAAGAATGACCAACCTGAATCGGGATTAAAGACGTCGTTCAGATCAACGTCATTAATCGCTGTGCTGTCGTCAATCATCATCTCGTCGTGTTCCATGGCAGTACACCTGATTAGTTCAGACGTTCGCTCTATGGTGCCACAGATGACTAGATTTAGCTCATGCTGGCTATGATGGGGCACGCGCGTTTGTCAGCAGGTCGGAATGCTCAATATCAGCCAACTCGAATCATCCTTGTGGGAAGCGGCGGATCAGCTGCGGGCGAACTCAAAGCGGACGGCGACGGAGTACAGCAAGCCCTTGTTCGGGCTGATCTTTTTGCGCCATGCGACCAACCGCTTCGAGCAGGTGAAGGCCGAGATTGAGACAATCCTGCCGTTGCGGGGTGGGCGGAAGCGAGCGATCGCCGCTGATGACTTTCGGGGGAAGGCGGCGATCTTTTTGCCGGAGCTGGCCCACTACGACTACCTGGCGGCGCTGCCCAAGACGGCGGACATCAACGAAGCGGTTAACGAGGCGATGCGGTTGATTGAGGCGGAGGAGTACGGCGACTTTGACTATGAGCTGCTCCATGACCTGCTGCGGATTTTTGCGCGGGATGGGCTGTTGCCTCGATTGATGAACGGTAGCATTGCCGTATAGCAGCGGTAGGATTCCGGGGTATGGTGCAGCCTACAGCGTTGGTCTTTCCCATTGAAAAAGCCATTTACTGAGATCTTGCAGCAATCTCATCCAAATCTCATGCTG
>CAZLYS010000756.1:0-2915 GCA_964563415.1 uncultured Halomicronema sp. | reverse complement strand
GTGGATGAGTTGCAGAAAGCCCAGGCGGTGGCGAATACTATCACGTTGGCACCACTGACATTGAAAGATACGAATCGACTGGTTGCCGATACCTTGCATTGCTCAGAGCAACTGGCACGACCGTTGACAGACTTGATTGTCAACAAGACTCAGGGCAACCCTTTCTTTACGACGCAGTTTCTCAAAGCGCTGCACGAAGAGGGGGTGATGACGTTTAATCGGGATCATCGCCACTGGGAATGTGATGTTGCGGAGGTGAAAGCGAGATCGCTCACTGATGATGTTGTTGAGTTCATGGCGCTGCAATTGCAGAAATTGCCCAAAGAGACTCAGAAGATTTTGAGCCTTGCCGCTTGCATTGGCAATCAGTTTGATTTAAATACACTGGCAATTGTCTCAGAACAGTCTTCAAGTGATACTGCAACAGCTCTGTGGAAGGCATTACAAGAAGGATTGATTCTACCCACCAATCAGGTTTACAAATTCTTTCAAGGAGAGCAGGCTGAGGTAACCACAAGCGCTAACCCCTGCTATCGATTTTTGCATGATCGTGTCCAACAGGCTGCCTATTTTCTAATTCCTGAAGATCAAAAGCAACAGACACATTGGCAGATTGGTCAATTACTGTTACAGAATCTCTCTTCGCAGGAAAGCGATGAACAGATTTTTGAGATCGTTAATCAACTGAATTTCGGGAGAGTGACGATTGTCAATCTAGTTCAGAGACATCAGCTGGCTGAGTTCAATCTGAAAGCTGGACAAAAGGCAAAGCTGGCCACCGCCTATCAAGCGGCTCAGAGCTATTGTGAGATTGGCATTGAGTTATTGACCGCAGCGTCTTGGCAGTCAGACTATCCATTAACCTACGCTTTACATCGAGATGCTTCAGAAGTCGCTTATCTCTGTGGGTATTTTGACCAAGCTGAAAGGCTCTATGAGGTGACCCTGGCTCATGCTCAAACCCCGTTGGATAAAGCTGTCATCTATCGGGTGCAGATGACACAATACCAGCTTCAAGGTCGAAACAAAGAAGCGATCTCGATTCAGCGTCAAAGCCTTAAACTCCTGGGCTGGACGATGCCGACCGAACCCGAGCAAATCCAAGCTAGCCTTGACGAGCAAATTACTGGTGTCAATCGATTCCTGGAACAGCAACCGATTGAATCAATTCTTGAACTGCCGCAGATGGTAGATGAGAACATTGCCGAAATGCTGCGAATCTTGCAAATTCTGCTCTACGCCGCATGGTTTGATGGGCAAACCACATTGGCATTCCTGGCATTGGCTAAA
The DNA here is from genome assembly GCA_964563415.1 of uncultured Halomicronema sp. Taxonomy (GTDB): domain Bacteria; phylum Cyanobacteriota; class Cyanobacteriia; order Phormidesmidales; family Phormidesmidaceae; genus Halomicronema. The sequence continues at coordinate 1,625 of CAZLYS010000756.1, read as the reverse complement.
ATGACAACTTTGTCCTTCCAGCACGGTAACAGCGATACGTCTCCCTTTGGCTATGTGGGCTATGGTTTGATTGCCAATGTCATTCTCAAAGATGCTGATCAAGCTTATCAATTCGGGTATACCGCAATGCAGCTTTGCGAACAATTTGACAATGCGGATGTCCGAGGCATGACAAATTTCTTCTTTGCCGCCGATGTGCATAGCTGGAGCCGTCCTTTAAGAGCGGCCGATACTTACTACGACAATGCGTTTAAGTATGGGATGGATGCAGGGAACTGGTTGACGGTCGGCTTCATGATGATGCTCAGTGGCTCCGATCGTCTCACCTATGGGAAAAAACTGGACGAGCTGTATGAGATCTCCAAAACTCATGCTAAGTTTCTACGTCAAATTAAGAGTTTAGAAAACCTGGATGCGCTGGTTGTCGGTGTACTGCAACCTATTCGCCATTTGCTGGGGTTAACCACTAATCTACTCAGCTTTGATGATGAATCATTCAGTGAAGCAGAATACCTACAAAAATATCACGACACTCCCTATCATCTAGCTTGGTTCTATTCGGTCAAAATTCGCCATGCTTACTTGTTTGATCAGCAAACGACCTATTCGAAGTTGATTCCTCAACTCAGCATTATTGAATCGACTATTCCTACTCATGCCAAAGTCCCATCCAGTGTCTTTTATGTCATTCTGATGCACCTGGCTCTGATTGAAACAGCTCAGGAGGAAGCCGTGCGCCAGTCCCACTGGGAAGCCATCTCACCGTTAGAAGAACGATTAATCCGTTGGCAACAGGCCTGTCCAGAGAACATTCAGCATAAGTGTGTGCTGGTTCAGGCTGAAAAAGACAGGATCAATGGACAAACCACAGAGGCAATCGATGGCTATGACCAAGCGATTGCTCAGGCTACGGCCCAAGGATACGACTACGAAGCTGCCCTTGCCAACGAACTTGCTGCCAAGTTGTATCTCGACTGGGGTAAAGAAAAAGTTGCCGCAGGCTATCTGCAAGAAGCCTACGCCGGCTACGCTAAATGGGGCGCAAGCGCCAAAACTGACGATTTAGAGCAGCGCTACCCTCACCTACTTCGCCCCATTCTGGAAAAAGCCCAGCCATTCAACCCGCTCGAAACCCTAGCGACGATAGCCGCTCCCCACTTTTCCAGCCATGCCTCGGCTCAAACCAGTCGCTCATCCAGCAGTAGCAGTGTGAATGCCACGCTCGACTTTGCCGCCGTTCTCCGAGCCTCTCAAAGCCTTTCCAGCACGATTGAACTGGATGACTTACTGCATAAACTGACCCAAATCATTCTGCAAAACTCTGGCGCCGATCGCTGTGTCCTGATCCTGTGTAACCCTAAAGGCGCGTGGGAAGTACGGGCCATGGCCACGCCCACAGACACTCAACTGTGCCATGCCCCTTTGCCAGACAATCCTGATGTCCCCACTAAGCTCGTTTACTTTGTCAAAAATACGCAGGAAGCTGTGGTGATGGACGATGGTGAAACCAGCCTCCCCGTGGTGGGGGAGTATCTCAGGCGGCATCATCCTCAGAGCATCCTGTGTCTACCCATTCTCAATCAGGGCAATTTGATTGGCATTTTGTATCTGCAGAATCAGTTGAC
>CAZLYS010000755.1:0-2915 GCA_964563415.1 uncultured Halomicronema sp. | reverse complement strand
TAGAGGCTTTATTTACCCAGCGACCCAGCCACTCAACTACCCAGTCACCATTGCCTAGCACCGAGACCCTGTGACCTAGTTCGTAATTTCTGTCGCTGTGATCGGCTCTGCTGCGCCATACGCGCGGATTTCGGCATCCAACCGTTTAAAATCGAATGCTTCGGTTTGGCCTTGTTGTGCCTTGACCTGAATCCACATCATCGAGATGAGAAAAGACACCCCAATGGGTACGGCAAAGCTGATGAGTAGGTCCCCCGCAAAGGGCAAACCATTCCACGGGCTAAAGTCGGGACGGGGAAAGAACAGCGCCCCAGCGCCAATACCCAGCAAAGAACTCCAAAAGGCCATGGCTCCAGTCAAACGGCGAGCATACAGGCCAAAGAGGACGGGAAACAGGGCTCCGGCACAGACCAAATCTGCTAGTAGAAATAGGTACAGCACGTTGTAGCCTTGGGCCGCGATCGCGATCGCGGGGACACCCACCACCACTGTCAGAACCCGCGACGCCTGCAGAATGCCCCCGGACGGCATTGCCGGGAAAAATCGCAGCAAGTCCGTCGTGAAGACACTGGCAATGCCATTGAGCAGCGTGTCTAAACTGCTCATCACCAGAGCGAGCACCAACACCAGCACAGCAAGGCAGACCCAACTGGGCAGACCCAACGCCTCAATCAGAGAGAAAAACGCCACGTCAGTGTTGAAGCCCAGGCTCATGGCCAGAATGCCGAGCAGTCCAGCAACAAATAGCATCGGCACAATCACCAGAAAGGAGCCGAGAAACGATCGCCGCACCACGACATCATCCCGACAGGCATAGATGCGTTGCCAGTTAGCCTGGTTAAACATTTCTGCCGCAATGACAGCGATCACCAGCGTTGCTCCAAATTTGATGCCCGGCCCATTAGCCAACGTGAGTAACTGCGGGGCATTTTGAGTCACGGGTTCAATCGCCGCACCCCAGCCCCCGAGCGCCATCAGGGCGATCGCAAAACTCAGCAGCAGCAGCGGCACAATCACCATGAACTGGATGGCATCGGTAAACATCGTCGCCGCGAGCCCACCTACCGTCGTGTAGATGAAAACTGCCGAGATGACGAGAACCGCAGTGAGCCAAAGAGGCACACCCGCCATGAGTTCTACGGCCTTGGCGATCGCCGTCAACTCCGCCGTCAAATACACAAACATGTAGAAGACGATGATGCCTAAGGTGAGCAAATACATCGCATTCCCAAAGCGGTGCAGCACATATTCATTCAAAGAATGGCCGTGGGGCATCAAAAATCGAATGCGGGTGCCCATAAACGCCAACATCGCCGACGGAGTCGCCTGCCCAATGCAGTAGCCAAGAATGCCGGCAATGCCGCTGGTCGCTCCCACTTCTGGTGGGCTAAACAAGATCCAAGCGCCCATGGCCGACGCCACAATGGTTGCCAGGGCGGCCTGGGTCCCCACGCTGTTGCGACTGACCATGTAGTCTTCGAGGGTGATGGTGTGGCGACTCGCCTGCAAAAGGCCGATTAACGTAAAAGCGGCAATGGTCACTAACGTCACCACTAAAGCCGTCGCACTCAATGTCATATACAAAGCACCTCGCAATGTGACAGCAAGATGCTAGAGGTGATGACAGGTTGGAAGGATGAAGGGAGTGGTACTGAAAGAAGCGACGAGGAGCCTAGTTGGCTGATGAGTTTAGAAGTCGGATGTTGGCATTCAGAAAGTGGTAGAGAAATTTTTCCAAACCCTGTTGACTTTACCCTTCCCGGAGGGGAGTCAAAATTCCGAAACCCTTATTCCACTCGTCGTTTCGGTCGCGTAACCTCAATCAACGCTTCCCTCCGCTGGTATTAACCAGGTCAGGTTCTGAGGGTATAATCTCAGTCCGCTCAATGCGGACACCCCTAGCTTGTTGGCGATTGTATCACTCGCTTCCGGGCAGATTGCTCTCCAAGGTGGATTAGTTGCTATTTGTTTTCAAAAATGCATTAACTTTTATTGCCGACAAAATAGTTGGCAACCGAATCCTTACTTTGTGAATTGAACTGATCGCTAGGGGAGCCTTTTGCAGCTCGCTAGGGGAGCCTTTTGCAGCAGTCTAGTTTCGTTATCTCACTGAGAAAGTTTCAAGCAATTTCCTGAAGGCCCATAGAGTGTTTGCGCAAAAATCTAAAGCGTAATGCCTAAAATAATCGTGTAAATAATATTGGCTACTTGGCGAAAACCTACGCACATAAATATGGGGAGCTTGTTTAAACGCCATGATTAATCCCACTAATCTCTCGATTTTTTTGGCTGCGGTGGCCGTCATTACCATCACGCCAGGGCCAGATACGCTTTACGTGTTGGGTCGGAGTCTAGAGCAAGGGCGCTTGGCTGGCATTGTCTCTGCCCTGGGTATTTTGGTGGGCAATTTGGGGCATACAACAGCGGCGGCAGTGGGGTTGTCGGCAGTGCTGATGACATCTGCGATCGCCTTCAATCTGGTTAAATACGCAGGTGCTGCTTATCTGATCTATTTGGGTGTGCAAACACTGCTCAGCCGCGAGCACACGTACGCTTTGCCCACCGCACCTCGGGCCAGTCTGCTAAAAATCTTTGGACAAGCAGTGCTAACTAATCTGTTAAACCCAAAAGCGGCGCTATTCTTCCTCGCTTTTCTGCCTCAGTTTATTGACCCGGCGGCGGGGCCACTGGCGCTACAGACGCTGCTGTTGGGAGGGATTGTTGCGGCTACGTCAAGTTTGTGGCTCGCAGTGATCGGGGCACTAGTTGCCACCGCTGGACAAAATCTCCGCCGCAATCCGCGAGTCGCGGCCCTGCAGCGCTGGTTTACCGGCAGCCTATTTGTAGGATTGGGACTACGGCTGGCGATCGCCGATGCTCGAGACTGAAGTGCTCAGCAAGCTTCCGTATTTTTA
>CAZLYS010000754.1:0-2917 GCA_964563415.1 uncultured Halomicronema sp. | reverse complement strand
CCTTCGACTGAGCAGGACAAAAAGGACTACTGGGCCATCTACTGGCTGGTGCAGGATTTGAAGAAGCTAGCAACGCCCATTCCCATCAGCGACTTTAGGGGCTATGACAAGAAGGCTGATTATTTGACGAACTTTGTCCCCGAAGGTCCGCTGCTGGTGGAGCATCCGCAACCGTAGATTTTGTTATGGCTCAAATTGGTTCGATGAAAAGCTTGGAAGACTTCGGGCGACTTCGCTTGTCGAAGAGCTTTTTTATGCGCGATTTTCTCTACAGCGAAATTGCTAACTTCTACCAAATTCCGAATGTGCCCCACAACTCTGAGCTGGCAGTTAAAGCGGGGCAGCACCTTTGCGAAGAGCTGTTAGAGCCGCTGCAGGCAGCCTTTGGGCGCATCAGTATTCGCTCGGCCTATCGCTCCCCTGAGGTGAACCAGTTTGGCAACGAGAACAAGCTGAACTGTGCCAAAAACGAGGACAATGCCGCGAAACACATTTGGGATATGCCTGATAAGCAGGGGCATATCGGGGCAACTGCCTGCATCGTCGTCAATGGCTATTTGGATCAGTACGAGCAAACGGGCGACTTTCGCCCCTTGGCCTGGTGGATTCATGACCACCTGCCCTATTCCGAGATGGTCTTTTTTCCGAAGTTATGTGCCTTTAACCTCAACTGGCACGAACGCCCCCAGCGTACTATCAAGAGCTGGATTGATTTGAACGGCGGGTATTTGACTAAGCCAGGGATGGAGAACCACGGCGGCAGCCACCGCGATCGCTATCCAGGGTTACCGCAGCTGCCGGTTCCCCTGACGGTGGATGATTACTGCCGGGCGCTGGCGGCGATCACCCCTTCGCTGACTGAGGGGCAGCGAGCGATGCTGATGGCTCACTACAACGCGCCCCAACGCACGATAACGGCAACGCAGCTAGCCGCAGCGGCAGGCTATGAGGGCTACCAGGGCGCTAATCTGCAATATGCCAATGTCGCTAAGGCGATCGCTGACTTTGCCCACTTTGCCCCACCGAAGCGAGAATCGAATGATCTGCCGTTTTGGACGTTCACTCTCGCCGATGGCTACTGGCAGAAATCTAAACAGGGAGACTCTACCTGGCATTGGGTGCTGCGCCCCCAAGTCGTTGCTGCTCTCAATGAATTGAACTGCACCTAGATTGCCACGGCACTTTTGCTCAGCGAACCAACGCAACAGCTGCAAACACTCGCCAAAGCGGCTGGAGCCAAATTCACCAACCAAGCCCATCAGGCTAACCTCCAGCTGCTGGCTTTTGACTCCAATTACTCCACTGCTAATACTGCTGTGGCTAAAGTCCTGGCTGCCGTTGAGCGCATCGAAGCAGAAGACTACTTTGCACAGATGAGCGAGGCCATCACCACTCGTCTAGAGCAAGAGGATGTTCTTGATGAAGACGATATTGATGCCGCGATCACCAGTCTCGAAGCCGAGCGAGAACGCGCCGATAGCCAGATCACCCGGTTTTTGAGCTTCTTGGATGACGAAGCCCTGGCCCGAGTCAGACTGAACGTCACCGTCCGCATCATGGAAGCGATCGCAGAAAATGCTCGCCCTAGCACCCAAGCTGAGAACCGCCTGCTGGTCGAGTATGTAGATCGGGTCCTAGCCCTGCTGGAAGCGGCGAAAACAGGAGACCTGCAAGTTGATTTGACCGCCCATTACGGCCAAAAAGCCGAATTCAATCTGCTGGATTATTTGAATCAGGCCACTTTCTTCTCCTGCTTGTCTGTCTGGTCAGAGTGGAAAACCCAAATCTTCGAGGAGAAGGTTCGCAACCCAGAGGGCTACGGTGTGCAGCGAGAAGTGAGCTATCGCTTCCGTATCAACGGCAACAATCCTGAGCGCAGTAAACCCGCTTTTGACGCCCGCCTCGATTTGATTCGAGAAACACTGCTGCAAGAAGACAACTCCGAATTTTTGCCCCCCGGACTCAATCGACGGCTCGCGGAGCTGCTGGTGCTAGATGCGGTTGTTCCGGTAAGGGACAGGAGCGGTGAAGCTATTTCCCCCGAAGCGATCGCCGTTCATATTCAAGCCCGTATTGCCAAGTTGCAAAACCAAGGAGTAACCGGCATTCAGCAAACCTTACAGTCACTGAGCGATCGCACCAGCGTGATGCAAGATATCGCTAAGGTCTCAATTGGCTTATTGCAGCGCAAGGGTAATCAGATTGTGGCTCAGGCCCAACGACGCACAGCGCAACAGTTTATCTGCGTGAAACGCAACATTGTTGCCTGGTCTCGCTTAGAAGGCGCGACCCCTGGCGTCAAAGACCTCCTCGTTAGTCCCGAAAGCAAATCACGGGAGCAGGTGGAATGGTTCAAACACATCGAGATTGCCGATCAACCGGACGTGCCTCAGCTCTTGTTTTCCGTCAAGGTCACAACCAAGTTGACCGAACATTCTCTGATTCTCAAGGAGGCAGACGCCCAGTCCCTGCAAGCCCAAAGACTCTACCCAGAGCAGCTGCTTCAAGTCATTTGGCTGCCGTTTGATTCTGGGAAAGACAGGCCGTACCAGCTTTCCGAGACCGCAAAGGAGATGACTTCATGGGCATTGCCTTCCAGAATCTTGCTTGAGTATGAAGCTCGCACCCTTGCGCGATCGCGCAAGAAAAATGATGACAATGCGCGTCAGTTCCACGCCGCAGGCGTGACGGCATTCACGGTCCTGGCTTACTGCTGCCTGTGGCAAATCATCAAGCGTCTCAAAGGCACACACAGTTCCCCAGACTCCTCATTCACCACCTTGATGCTGCGCCTCCAGGAATCTGGAAAAAGTGCCGAAAATGATGGGGAGAATCACGTATATGCCGCTGCCCAATCGATTGAAGCGATGCTGGCACAAGATACTCCCGTTCACATGCAAGGCATTGTCTTAGACAA
>CAZLYS010000753.1:0-2919 GCA_964563415.1 uncultured Halomicronema sp. | reverse complement strand
TCACCTCCGTCGCCATGCCTTTGCGTACCGTCGAGATGAGTTGCCCATTCGTGTCATAGACCAACAAAGTGCCCTGTAGATCGGTAGCCAATAGAGAAACGGCTTCACTCATATCCGGTTTGGTGGGCAAGACAGTCCCCCAAATACGTGACTTTCCTGACGTTTCCAACTGACCCATCGGGACTTCAAGAACGGGGCTGTTATTGAGCTTGACTTTAACGGCGGCGATGCCCCAATCGGCCTGATACAGAGTCACGCCCTTATAGCGCAAGGGTTCGTTCACGTGAATTGTCTTTTGCTTCAGCGCTTCACCGTCTTCGTCAACCACGGTGAGGTCAGAATAAAACTGATCGATCACGCCCTCGGGGGTGTAGTCAATCCAAAAGTTGTTGACGCGCACGGCCCAGTCCTTGGGGACTTGTGCCTCTGCCCAAGGTCCGGCATCAAAGATGTTGCGGATTTGGAAGGTTTGGCCACTGGGCACAATCTCTTGAGCAAAGAAGCCAGTCATGGCACCGTAAATTGCCCCGCCGAGAATGATCAACATGCTGGCATGAACCACGATGGGGCCAATGCGACCCGCCACCCCTTTTTGGGCGTAGAGGCTGCGATCGCGCTCAAATACCTGATATCCTCGCTGTTTTAACAGCGGCGCAATGTCATCTAGACTGCCTTGATCAAGCTCTGCGCTGAGGGCGAGTTTGTTAAACTGCCGGGATTTGGTGTAAAAATTCCACGTTCGAGAAAACCAGCGCAGCGCCGTAATCTGCCGAGTAAAGGTGCAAGCTGTCAGACTCGCCCCAAACACAATCAAAATCGCCAAGTACCACCAAGTGCGATACACATGGTCGAGCCCCGAAGTGAGAATTACCCGCCAGTCCAGGAAGCCAAAGAGCGCTGGATCCGACGGATAGTTCGCCTGGTAGAACGCCAGGGATTCTCCCTGTTCGATGACGGTGCCGGTAATGCTGGTAACGGCAATCACGAGCAGGAGAGCGATCGCCAATCGCAAATCCGCCAATAGCGGCAACAATTCCCGTTTGAAATAACGTTGTATCCAGCGGTTCACAATATTCATCGGATTCGAAGAAGAGGCCATTGGCGGGACAGCAAGGAGAATCGGGGCAGAGGTGAATTTTAAGAATTAAACCAGTTGGTTGGGGGCGAAGCGGATCAGTAGAGAAAAGACGCCAAAACCCACCAACAGAATGCCGCTGGCAGGAGTGATCCAGCCAGACCAGCGCCGAATTTCCAGAAATTTCTTGATGGTCGCGGTGAAAGTACCGGCAACGACGAGAGGAGAGACGTAGCCCACGGTATAGGCCAACAGCAGCGCTGCCCCCAAGACAGGATCCCCGGTGGTCGAAATCCAAGCGAGGAGCGTTGCCAAGACGGGCGTACTGCAGGGAGAAGCCACCAAGCCAAAGGTGAGCCCGAGCAGGTAACTTTTCAACGCCAGGGGCAAGCCCTTATTCATCAGGTCGACATTGCCGATGCTGGGCATGGGCAGTGGCAGCGCTTCCAGCAGGTTCAGCCCCATGAGGATGGCCAGCACACTGACAATAATCGGCAAACCGATGCCAACTTGTCCATAGACTCGGCCCACGGCTCCAGCCAATAGGCCCAAGGCTGCCAAGGTGGTTGCGAGTCCGAGTGCAAACCAAGAGGCTTGGGCCACCGACTGCCAGCGATTTTCCGCTTCGTAGCCGCCCATGTAGCCGACCATAATCGGCAGCATCGAAAGCGTACAGGGGGTCAGACTGGTGAGTAATCCGGCCAGCCAAACGACACCCAGGCTCACAAGGGAGATACTGGTGAGTTGACTGGTGACCAGAGTATTGGCGTACTGGCTAATTTCGTAAAGAGAGGTTTGCAGGGTTTCTAACATGCAGGATGCTGAGGTACAGGGGCGTTGGCATCGCCACTCCGGAGGAGCATCGCCCATATCTTTCACCCTATATTCTACGAGGGTGGGAGGGCGATATCCCACAATTCAGCAGTCGGTAGCCAGAATTGCGACCGGCTAATTTTGCCGCTTCTGAAACTCTCGCTAGAGGATGGTGAGTTCTAGAGTGCTAGTCAGCAAAATAGCCACGGCATAGCGAGTGAAGCTAGCTGGCCTGACCACTTCTGGAGAGCACCTTTGGACAGTAGGGAAGCGACGTCTCCCCAGCATCAAGAGGATAAGTCCCCAGATCGTCATTTTGGGAAGGCTGTCCTGATTGAGGCCGTGGTTAAATCGCTGGCTAGCCATGATAGACACTTAATAATGAAGAACCTTTAGCAGACCAGAGGTTGGCCCAACTACAGGGGGTTGCTCGACGGCGATCGCTGGCCTTAGTCAGGCTGCAACGATGGAGTCTCCGACTGGCTATCTCTCTCAGCTAACTTTTGAGCAAATCGAATACGGTGACGACGAGACACTTGCTGCTCGGGGTCAACGCCATCAAAGGTAGGCGGAATCCAGGCCCGGATGACCAACAAAGCGCCCAACACCAGTAGAAAAGAACAGGCCGCCATAACCTGAACCCACGGGGTTTCCAAAATGCCCCGAACAATGATTTCCCTTAGCACCGACACGATCGAAACCTCTACCGCCACCCCAATTGAAACTCGATGTTCTTTCAGATAAATGATCAGTAAGCGAAACAGTTCCACCAAAATCAGCAGAAACAAAATGTCGGCAGTGACCTGAGGAAAGTTCAAGGGGGGCAGCAGTGACAAAAACATTTCCCGGAGCTGCATCACCATAAAGCTGAATAAGCCAATGCATAGCGAAATCACGATCAAGTCTTGTACCAACTCTAGGAGACGGACAACATGCGCTCCACTGAACCAATTGCCCCAGCGGGGAGAAGACGATGTCGGTGAGGTATTCATAATGTTTAGAGGTAAAAAGGTGGGCGATCGCAGTAGCCT
>CAZLYS010000752.1:0-2933 GCA_964563415.1 uncultured Halomicronema sp. | reverse complement strand
GGTTGGCACGATGCTGTCGGCCTCACCAGTGCCGAGCGCTGACGCAATACCTCCGGCTGCTGCTGCAGATATTGATCCAGGGTTGTCACGATGATGTCGGCCTCACCAGTGCCGAGCGCTGACGCTCTGGCGGCTTGGTCAAACTCATCGCCATAGGTCAGGGTTAGCCCGGTATCAGCCAACGCTGTCTGAAAGGCGACATTGCGAAAGGTGCTGTAGCCGCTAAAGGTATCGCCCAACAAAGTCAGTTGGGTTGCATTGTGAGGCGCGATCGCGCTCTGATTATTAGTTGAATTGCCGTTGCCCAATAAGCCCGGAGCCGTTTTGCTCAGATACCAGGCTCCCCCACCCAGCAGCCCAGCGGTAATCACAAACGTACCGACCAGGGCGGGATAGTTGTTCTTAGTCATTGATTTGAGGTTTCCTTAACCCTGGTGATATCTACAGTTTGTTTACCCAAGATTACGAAAAATTTTGCCCTCACCCCAGGAAAAATTCACCCGGCCAACCCATTGGCCGCAGATATTTTCAACCCTTACTGACAATATCGCTTGAAGGCCAATCGAGCGGCTCCAGCGACACCAGCTTGACTGCCCAATTTAGCCACGAGAATTTGTAACCCTTCGCGCGAACTAGGCAAGACGCGCTGTTCGATTTCCTGCCAGACGGTGGGTAAAAATAGGTCAGCTCCAGCACTGATGCCGCCCCCCAGAATGATCGCCTCTGGGGTTAGGACATAAATCAAGCTGGTCAAGCCGACTCCAAGATAATGGCCATATTGCTGCCAGTAAGCGATCGCCGCCGCATCTCCCGCTAACGCCTGTGCGGCTAACTTATCGGGCTCACATCCCATCTCTCGCCGTACTGCCTGTACCGAGCAGTGCTGTTCTAACGAGCCCTGATTGCCGCTGTTGCAGGGTGGCCCCTTGGGGTCGAGCGTGATCAGGCCCAGCTCACCCGCAGCTCCAGTCCGACCGGTAAACAATTCCCCATTGAGAATGACAGCCCCCCCAACGCCCGTGCCTAAAGTCAGAACAATTAAATCTTGGAAATCACATCCAGCGCCTAACCACGCTTCACCTAAGCCCGCGCAGTTCGCATCGTTGGCCAGTACAGTGGGTAGGCCAGTCTTGGCTTCAATCCATTCTGCTAGGGGAACATCTTGCCAACCAGCCAAGTTGATCGCAACGCGGGCAATCCGTCCTTGCGCACAGGCTGGTCCCGGTGTCCCGATACCGATCGCCCGTACCTGTCGATCCGGATCAAGCTGATCAATCGCTTGCACGATCGCCGTCAGCACCGCCTCTGGAGTCGCTGGCTGAGGCGTATCGACCACTAATTGCGTCAAACATTCCCCAGACTCGCAATAGCGCCCGAGTTTGATGGCAGTACCACCGAGATCAACGCCAATGACTTGAGAATCGTTTCCCACTATGATGCATCGCTATGGATAACCAGAGGCATTGTCTCAGATTTTGACCGAGACTTGCCCTCAATAATGACCACGCAATTGTTTGAACCTTCAGCACTCAGCCAGACGCCTCTCGCACCATGCCGCAGTCAACATCCAAGGTTTAAGGATGAAACCTTCGCCAAAGATGGAGACAAGATCCGGCACTATGGATAATGATTGTTGTGCGTACTGGGCTGCTCTAGCTATGGCAGTTTAGAAAACTGCCGCGAGAGCGATCTATGCTGAGTGAGCCCCTGATTGTGCAGTTCTCGGAGATGACCACCCAACCCATCCAGGCTTTAGGCAAACGAAAACTCTGGCTGGCAGCGCTGAAGCCACCGATGTATAGCGTGGCGATCATGCCAATTTTGGTGGGTAGCCTAGTTGCCTTAGCCGAAACTCAGATTTTGCAGGTGGGCATTTTTCTGACGTTCATGGCGTCAGCGATTTTGATTTTGGCGTGGGAAAATCTTTGCAACGATGTGTTTGACTCAGAAACGGGCATTGACGTCAACAAGCATCATTCCCTCGTGAACCTGACGCGGAATAAGCCGCTCATATTGGCGATGGGGAATGTTTGTTTGGGCCTCGGCATTGTGGGGATTGTCACGATCGCTCTCCGCCAGCAAGACCCGACGGTGCTTTTGATCATTCTGCTGTGCTGTTTGCTGGGCTATGCCTACCAAGGACCGCCCTTTCGTCTGGGCTATCAGGGGTTGGGCGAAATTCTCTGTTTCTGGGCGTTTGGGCCGTTGGGGGTGGGAGCTGCTTATTACAGCCAGACCCAAAGCTGGTCGGTGGGCAGTCAGGTGGCCGGCGTCATCGTGGGGATTACCACATCCTTAGTCCTGTTTTGCTCGCACTTTCATCAGGTCGAGGATGACATTGCGGCAGGTAAGCGATCGCCGATCGTGCGCTTGGGGACTCAACGGAGCGGCCAACTGATTCCCTGGTTGTGCGGATTGGTGTTGACGCTGATTGTAGGAGCAGCGATCGCAGGTTATTTACCCTTTTGGACGCTACTGGCCTTGATGAGTAACGTTTCAGTCGTGCGACTATCGCGCCATGTGCTCGCTCATCACGACCAGCCGGAAAAGATTTTCGATGCCAAGTTTTACGCGATCGGCTTTCATTTTTGGAGCGGTGTGTTGTTGAGTTTGGGACTGGTACTGCCATCAGTGCTCTAGCCATGCGGATCGATGTGCGCCCCTACAGTCGCCCCTTTCGCCAGCCTTTGCGCACGGCCCATGGCCTCTGGATCAAGCGAGCAGGGCTGATGCTGCGATTTGAGAATGACCAGGGAAAGGTGTCGTTGGGCGAAATTGCGCCCATTCCCTGGTTTGGCACAGAAACACTGGAGGAAGCGCGAGATTTTTGCGATCGCTGGCCGCGTCAGTTCTCCGAAGACAAGCTCGACGACATTCCAGACACATTGCCCACCTGTCAGTTTGGGTTTAGCGCTGCCCAATCCTTTATGAAG
>CAZLYS010000751.1:0-2933 GCA_964563415.1 uncultured Halomicronema sp. | reverse complement strand
GTGTCCTCATTAGATCTACGGTTTGCGATCGCTCCTAATCATTACAACAATTTTCAAACCCTTAAGAAGCCGACCGTTTTAGCGAGCACCGTCTACGATCGGGACAAGTGGTAACCAGACCTACACATCTCTCAAGCAGGCTGCAAGGACTTATGGCTTCTCTTCAAAAAGTTCAGACTTACTTGGCCTACTGGTTTCAACTCGGTAAGCCCATCATTCTGCAACATCGCAATACCCGGTGCTTACCCATGCCTTTATTTCAAGGCACCAAGTTCAGCACAGCATTTAATAGTTGCTGGCAACAGATTATGGAATGCCCCGAACAAAGCTTTCTCAGGGGCACCGATGAGAGTATTGCCGATCTTCTCAGCGACGAGTGGGAGATTGAAGGCTGTGCCCGTTGCACGATGCCATTACCGATGCCAGTTAGGATCATTAAAGCTTCACCCTGCCCTTGTGCCGATTTACCCTCCTGGCCCAATGAAACAGTGCCGACACCTCGGCCGGCAGTCTGTTCCCATACCCACTTAGATAACCTCCGTGGCCGGCTGGATCAATCTTCCTTAGAGCCCTCAAGTTAGTGCATTCGATAACTTGGACAGGCGATCGCTAACTGGGAATAGTTTTCTCAGTCTAACTTCGTCGCTAATCAGCAATGACCCAACTGCCCAGAGTAAATCGGTTGACCAGGGCTAAGACGCCATGACCGTTCTCGGCTCTTGACGAGTGATGGCATGGGTATCAAAATCTCGGGCCATGACCGTGTTCGGGAAGATGGCTTGAGCCTCTGCCAACATGTCTGACAGCTGAATGGGGTTACCAGGTGCGTAGCGGGGGCTGAAATGAGTCATGATGAGCCGCTTAGCTTGCGCCAATAGTGCCGTCTGAGCCGCCATCGTTGATGTGGAGTGTAAGCGCTGATAGGCCATGTCAGCGTCTTGATGGGCAAATGTCGCCTCATGAATCAACACGTCTACACCCTTAGCTAAATCAACTGCGCGATCGCAAAACACAGTATCAGTGCAGTACGCCAGACTTCTGCCAACTAAAGTCGGCCCACACAAATCTTTGCCATTAATACGTCGTCCATCCGGCAGTGTCACCACTTCCCCATTCTTCAATTTGCCGTAAATAGGACCAGGGGGAATGCCCATTGCTCGGGCTCGTTTGACATCAAACCGACCGGGGCGATCCTTTTCATCGACTCGATAGCCGTGGGCGGTTACCCGATGCTCTAGCAATTCACAACTGACCTTAAAGTCATCATCTTCGTAAACCAATCCAGGTTTGACGGTGTGCACTTTAATGGGGAAGGAAAAATGGGTCTGAGAGTAGCGACGGCAAGCCTGTAAATAATCGTTGAGTTTGGGCGGTCCATAGATATCAACCTTTTGCTGGGGATTACCCGCTAACCCACAACTGGCTAGCAAGCCCATGAGCCCAAAAATGTGGTCGCCATGCATATGCGTGATAAAGATGCGCCGAATCTGACTCGCTTTGAAGTCACTTCGCAAAAACTGATGTTGAGTGCCTTCGCCACAATCAAACAGCCAAACTTCGCCTCGTTGGGGCAGCCGTAGCGCTACGCTCGATACGTTCCGCGATCGCGTGGGCACACCAGAGCTAGTCCCCAAAAAAGTGATCTCCAAACTCGGCTTCCTCGCTCAACTGCCCATGTCTATCTTGACATGGGTTATTGAAGGATTGGTAATCACCAGTGATTGATCTGTTGGCAACTCATATCATTAGCCAAATTCGATAGCCATACGTTGCAGTCGGTGCCGTTGACTCCAGGTAGGAGTCGCAGGCTGTTATGCCGCCAACCAAATCAGCGCTAGCAGCGCTATGGATTTTTTCGCAGTGAAGGGGCCTGAGCAGATGCGGAAGTGAAGCATGTGGTTTCAGTCAACGATCGCTGACTGCTGGAGAATATCTTCAACATTTGGCATATTCCGACCAAGGCTCGTTGGGCGAGACAAGTCAGGCTCCGTATTCATACGGATCTATCCGGATGCCTTGTTAAAGTTTGAGTAAAGCTTATTCAAAGTGGCCATGAACCGTTCATGAAGTTATAGAGTCGATAGTGTTGAAATCCCTTAACTCCAGCTAAGTTAATGGTAGCGAGCTAAGGATATCCTCGAATCATACGCAGGTAACAAGATGTGTCATTGATAGCTAGCACCAGCTGCTAGTCGTTAAAGGTCAACCGCATTTCAGTGGTTAGGCCCAACTGCGAAGACTGGCTTTACCTATTTTGATGACGCCTTGTCAGAAAGCTAGAGAGTTTCTGGGCAAATGTCTGAGTTCGATGAATTGGATTGGCCTGCCGACCACTGGGCGGCTCTAATTTGCTTTCGATGTGTGTAGCCCTGAAGATTAAATTTACGCGATGGCAATTATCAACGGTACTGAATCCAGGAATGTTCTCCGAGGCACCGCTGAAGAGGATGAAATCTTTGGCAATGATGGCGACGACATCCTCTTTGGTGGAGATGGCGATGACGTTATTTACGATGGTGCAGGCAACGATTCCCTGTTCGGCGGCTTGGGTGACGATACGTTCGTATTGACTGATAGCAACCGATTTGGCTCTTCGGTGTTTGATCCCTCTGGGAGACCCGATATTTTGGGCGATGGCGGATATGACATCGGGGACGCCACGAATGCGATCGAGGCTATCAGCTTTGCTGAGGCTAAGTTTGAGATCGCGAGCATCGAAGAATTCATCGGGTCACAGTTTAATGACTCTGTGAGTGCTGCGCTGGTCGACTTTGATGTGGTGTTCAGCGGTCTAGCAGGCAATGACACCCTTACTGGGGGTAGCGGTGACGACACCCTTACTGGGGGTAGCGGTAATGACGTCCTCACTGGGGGAGGGGGGGCCGAGCTGCTCACAGTCGGCGCTGTCGAGGACGGATTTCAATTCACAAGTC
>CAZLYS010000750.1:2717-2935 GCA_964563415.1 uncultured Halomicronema sp. | reverse complement strand
CATCATCGTATTGCCGACGAGTCGCCAGTCATCCGTTGTGAGTAACGCCGCGCGATCGCACGACAGCTCCGCCATTCGTCGCCATTCATAAAAGGCATAGATCAGCCCCGTGCTAATCATGTTGCCAATACCAAAGGTCAATTCCCCAATGATCGTCGCCGTATTCATCGCCCAGATCGCCATCTGCGGCGATCTGGGAACTGCCTGTGATCCCAACG
>CAZLYS010000750.1:0-2707 GCA_964563415.1 uncultured Halomicronema sp. | reverse complement strand
CATCTGGGTCAGGGTGGTGTGGCCACATTTCACATGGCCGAGTTCGTGGGCCATCACCGTGCGAATCTGATCGTCGCTCAGTAAGTCCAACAGGCCCGTGTTGACCACCACGCAGGGATGCTCTTCGCCAATCGAGTAGGCATTGACTTGGGGATTCTGCGCCACAAAGAGTGTGGGTTCAGGCTGTACATCAAGGGCCTGCACACACTCCCGAAACATGTGATACAGCGTCGAATACTGTTGCGGCCCTACCTGCACGTTGTTGCCCATTAGGGAAACGAACTGTGGTCGCTCGTACATGAATTCCACAAACTTGCGCGCCGCGATATCAAAACCGGGGACAGCCCTTAAGGCTGCTTCAGCCTGCTGGTCAAGAGGATGACGAAACGCGTCGCGGCTAATTCCAGGATAGGTGGGCATGGCAATGAATCTGGAAAAGAAAACTGCTCATCCAGTCTAGTCAATCTCCCAGGATTCAGCGGGGGTGTTGTAGCAGCCCCGCAATTGCCCAGAGCGCGTCATCCATGAATCTTAGGAATCAGGATTGAATAAAATCTCCCACCTTGCTACGGGCGCACGGCCATGCGCCCCTCCGAAAAACCAAAACGATACATTTATTGATCCGCGTTCCTAAGGGTTATTTCTCCCTCACTGCCAAGAGTTAGCTGCCCAATGGTAAAGATCCTAGCGATCTCGGCCTCGCATCGAGAGGGCTGTTTTCAAGCACGCTCAAGCAACAGCGATCGCTAATATTCTTTTTCTAATTTCCCTCTTAAAGATAGCGATCGCCGTATCGTATGATTTGCTGAGGATGATTCTCAATAAACCGCTATCTGGGCCACCTGCACGTTATGGATCGCTCCATCATTCTGAAACTCGATGCGCTGACCAAGCAGTTTACGGGGCAGTCGACACCAGCGGTGGACCAAGTCAGCTTAGTCCTCAATCAAGGGGATTTGCTAGGGTTGCTAGGTCCATCCGGCTGCGGCAAAACAACCCTGTTGCGGTTAATTGCTGGGTTTGAGCGACCTCAAAAGGGCACTATCGAGCTGACGGGTCAATCTATTTGTGGTGATCGCGTTTGGCTACCGCCCGAGCGGCGCGATGTCGGAGTGGTGTTTCAAGACTATGCCCTGTTCCCCCATTTACGAGTGCTAGACAATGTGGCCTTTGGCCTCAAGACCCAGGCCAGACGCGGCAAACTCGCGACACAGCAGATTCAAGCAGAAGCCGAACGGGCGATCGCCCTCGTCGGTCTCAAAGGCTTTGAAAAGCGGTTTCCCCATGAACTGTCGGGCGGGCAACAGCAGCGGGTGGCGCTAGCACGGGCGATCGCCCCTCGACCTTCCCTGATTTTGCTAGACGAACCCTTTAGCAATTTAGACGTGCAGGTGCGGCTCTATCTGCGGCAAGAGGTTCGAGATATTCTGAAGGGCGTCGGTGCGTCCGGCGTCTTTGTCACCCACGATCAAGAAGAGGCGCTGTCCATTTCTGACAGTCTGGCAGTGATGCGGGCCGGGCAGGTTGAACAGTTCGGCACGCCCGAGGAAATCTATCGTCAGCCCAACTCACGCTTTGTAGCAGGCTTTGTCACCCAGGCAAACTTTCTCCGTGCAGAGTACGACGGTAAAGCTTGGAAAACGGTATTAGGCACATTTGCAGCTAACCGGATTAGCTCCGATGCATCAGTCGGCGAACTCATGGTGCGCCAGGAAGATCTCCAATTGCAGGCTGATCCAGCTGGCAATTTAGTCGTGCGCGATCGCCAATTTTTGGGCCGGGAATATCGCTATACCTTGACCACTGCCCAAGGCGACCTCTTGTATGCCCGCACTGCTAGTCGCGATCGCTTAGAAGTCGGTCAAACCGTTCAAGGCAGCATTACTACAGAAAAGCCCTACATCTTCAGTTCAGCCGATGCCTGAAAATTGAGCCCAGAATGCGGAGTGCGGAATGCAGAGGAGGCATTGCTGAATCGAAGTATGAATTCGGCATTTGAGGCCGCGGGCAAGATGCCCGCTCTCCTCTCTCGACGCCCAAAATCAGCAACGCCTGCAGAGGACTCCGTGTGAAGGGCACAATTTACGGAAGGCCACCTTCACACGACTAATCTCCTTCTCTCTCGTCCCATCCGACTCTCCACCGACTTCACCTGTCTCATACCAACTTGTTTTTGAGATGTCCCACATTTCAAAAACAAGTTGGTATGAGACTTAGTGTTATCCAGATGCGTCTGGCGGCAAGAGTAGCCATCCTCCGATGTTGGATGATATGGTCCTAGTCCATTGGGAAAAGTTTGGCTCTTTATACTCCCAGACAAGCTGCTGTAAATCATTTTGCCTAACTCGACCAATCTGTAAGCCTGAATGTCGTCCGCCTTGAAGCCAAAGGACGCATTTGCTGTCTAGTGGAGGGATCATTGGATAAGGGCACCAGGCATGAACCGGGGGAAAGTGAGTCCAGTAATCATATTCGCCTGTTCCTTGACGGGCCCAGTTCTTTCCTGAGTGAACATCGATTGTGAACTGAAAGCGACGCTCGGTCATGTTGGGTCTTACTTCTGCTTTCATATTTCGGCAACACAAGCTCATTTCCCAAGGCTTGGGCAAAAAAGCACGGGGATTACGCTTAATAACCCATGAAATATCTGTGATCATGCTCAGTGGTACAGAAAAGTCACAAAAGGATTGAAGGGCATTAGTTTAGC
>CAZLYS010000749.1:0-2937 GCA_964563415.1 uncultured Halomicronema sp. | reverse complement strand
GTCAGCAATCTGACTTTATTGTTGTGGGCGAGGCTGCCGATGGCCATCAGGGGGTAGAGCAAGCAGGCCAACTCAACCCGAAGATTGTGCTGATGGATGTGGGCATGCCGGGAACCGACGGCATTGCCGCCACTCAGACTATCAAGGCGCAGTGGCCAGAGATGCGGGTAGTGATGCTGACCTCTCACACAGATGAGACGGAGATTATCGCAGCCCTATCGAGCGGGGCGGATGCCTACTGCATTAAGGGTACGGATGTGGACGCCTTGGCAAATGCGATTCGCGTAGCGGCGTCGGGGGCAGCGTATCTGGACCCACAAATTGCTCAAAAGGTGGTGCAAAATCTCACGCCTGCCCGCCCTAAAATTGCCGACAATAACGGGCTACTGAGCGATCGCGAACACGAAGTCTTAGAACTCATCGTGGAAGGCTTAAGTAACACCGAAATCGGCCAAAAACTCTATCTCAGCCCCAACACGGTCAAGACCTACGTGAAGGGGATTATGAATAAGCTGGTGGTGAGCGATCGTGTCCAAGCCGCCGTGGCAGCAGTACGGCGAGGATTGGTGGAATAGTATTTTGAGCCGACGTTAGAGATCATCGGGGTCAACGCCCAGTGCCCGCAGCCGTTCAGCCAGCTGCGCTGCTCGTTGTGGAGACTCTACTACACTCTTAGCGGTTCTGATGATAATGACTAGTTGTCGGGTAATTTCCTGACGCCAAAATAGCAAACAGGATACCGCAGAGCATCGAAGCTGTGAATCGTATCGACTGATTATAGTTTAGAGATGCAGTCAAATATTATCCGAATGCCTACTCTCTTGAAAATTGGGCCATACCGTTTCTTTTGCTACGCCGGAGACCGTGATGAACCACCCCACATACACGTTGAACGCGATCAAGATGAAGCGAAATTCTGGCTTACTCCAGTTCGGCTGCAAAATAACAGGGGATTTAATCGTAAAGAGATCAGTCGTATTCAAAAGCTAGTCGAAGAACATCAAGTATAGGTTACTGGAGGGCTGGAATGACTTCTTTAATGATTGACTTGCTAGATATTCCGACAATTCAAGCGATCGAAATTACGGACGACACCTTATCTGTTGATTTATCAGATGGCCGTACTATTTCAGTACCACTAGCGTGGTATCCACGTCTATTACATGGTTCTGTTGAAGAGCGTCAAAATTGGCGATTGATTGGCCAGGGTGAAGGTATTCATTGGAACCAGCTTGACGAAGATATCAGCGCTAAAAATATAATTTTGGGTCAACCATCAGGGGAAAGTCAGAAATCATTTCAGCGGTGGCTTACCCACCGTGCGGCAGCAGGCTAACAAATCGTTGCAGCGGCGGGCAGAACATTTCTGCAAGTAGTCCCAGCTTTCTTGTCACCGTTGAACTCAATCTATAGAAATCACGATCGCACCTCACGCTGACTGCTTTGGCGATCGCAATCCGTACACCACAGAGCATCGAAGCTGCGATCGCCCCTATCGTTACAATGTAAGCTAAGCAAGTTTTGCAATTACAGCTGAGATCGCTAACCCAGTAGTGTTTTGCTAAGGATGAGCCAACATGCACAAAACTATTGGGGTGATTTCCGATACCCACGGCTTGTTGCGACCCGAAGCCATCTCGGCTCTACAGGGTAGCGATCTGATCATCCATGCGGGTGATATTGGTCGTTTGGAAGTCATTGAACAGCTAGAGGAGATCGCACCCGTCAAAGCGATTCGCGGCAATATCGATCAAGCCGCCTGGGCAGACGAGTTCCCGGAAACGGAAGTTGTAGAAGCTAACGACACGCTGATTTATGTGCTTCACAACCTGAAAGCGCTCGATCTAGATCCGCAAGCAGCCGGTTTCCGGGTCGTGGTTTCAGGCCACTCGCACCAGCCAAAAATTGAAGAAAAAAACGGTACGCTCTACCTCAATCCAGGGAGTGCTGGACCGAGGCGGTTTAAACTGCCGATCGCAGTTGCTCGTCTCACCATTGCGGGTGAGCGCATTCGGAGTGAAATTTTGCCGTTAGACATCCCTCGCTAACACAAAGTTGAACTGAGCTTGGGGGCGATCGCCGCTAGTGTCAACTGCCATTAGTAGCTCAGGCTGATAGAGAAAATCGTCCTCGTTCAAGGGTTCGTCGGGAAAGTAGAGCTGCGTTGTGAGCGCTGGCTGATCAGTTGGCTGATTGGGAGACTTGATGCGAACGTGAATGTGGCGCGTCCGCCCTGGATAGATGCCGGGAGCGATCGTCTCTAGTTGGTAACGTCCGTCAGCATCGGCGAACTGACTCCCGCGAAAGGTATTGCCAACATTATCGTATTCGCCGTGAGCATTGGTATGCCAAAACTCAAGTCTGGCCCCGGCAATGGGCTGACAGCTTGTAGACAGCACCTGGCCAGTGAGCATGATCGGCATACCAGCGAACCCTGGCTCTAAAAGTGAGGTGCGCTCTGGCGAGTTGAGCCGATAGAACGGTCCAGAGGTTTGTGGGGGCGTGGGGTCATCGCCGCAAGCCGGTGTTGCGGGCAAGTTTTGGGCTTGGGCAGATGGGTCAGTGCCCTGTAAAGACGGCCCAGTCAAGCGTTGACCGCAGGCGGCTAAAGCAAGGGACCCCAAGAAGAATGGCCCGGTTTTGAGCAGAACCCGGCGACTGTGCCGATCATTTCTCAGCGGTAACATGGCAAGGCGTCTCCTAGCTCCGGTGCAGGGATGGTGGGAATCGCTGTCCTCCCTCGATACATCCTAATCAGTGCCCACCGGTTTTGGGCTGATGCCGCATCCCTGAGCCCTTTGAAGTCGACAGTCGCTAGCCTATGAACTCAGAGAACGCTATGTTCACGCCGCGAATCTCAAGGCAAGTACGGCGGTTCAGTGGCCATTGAAGTGGCCATCGCGATCGCCGCCTCTTCAGAGAAAATCGATTGGCTGT
>CAZLYS010000748.1:0-2938 GCA_964563415.1 uncultured Halomicronema sp. | reverse complement strand
CGGCTTTTTAGGCGGCACGATTTTCTCGGTCGAAGGGGGCTATCAAGTGCTCCAGCATCCTCGACCAGAGAAAGTGTTTGATCGCATTGCCGATGCTCGCTGGTTTCTCGCTGTGGACTGGTGCGATCGCTGTGCTGCGCCTGCCGCCATTCTCACCCACGATGGTCAAGTCTCGTTTGAGAACCCGGCCACCCGTGCCGTCGGTGAGACCGAGTTTCTGCCCTTAGAAGATCGCGCCAATATCTTCCACACGGGGCTCACTGCTAAATCTGGCAAGCCAGCCATCTACACCGTCCGTAAACCCGACCCTGACCATAACCATCGAGTCAAAATCGTGGTTCTAGCGATCGATCCGCGCTACGGCAAAGTGGCCCTGGTCCAAGCGCTCGGTATGGATGATGTCCGGCTAGAGCGATCGCCTTTTTGACACGGTTTACTCATGGGCCTAAAGCCCACTGCAAAACCTGACATTAGACCTCTTGCACGAATAAAATAAGGCCCCCTTCCGTCCCCCAAATTTGGGGGAAACTGCTCTTGAAGATACTGTATGTCCCTAGTATCAGCTCAAAAGTCCCCCAGCATTGGGGGATTTAGGGGGCATTCAGCATTGACGCAAAGGGACTTGCTGGCAAATCTCCCGTACTCTACCTCACGGCTTCAGCAATGAAGTCTTCACAAACCCGGAGGCAGTTATGCTTAAGCACCTTCCCCCACTGAGTGTTGATACGGCGATGGCCGTGATGTGTCCGCTCCTGATTGGAACAATCCTCGTAGCGTTTCTGTGGTCGTTGATGGTGGCGCTGCGAGACGGCGTGGAGTACTTAAAAAAGTTGCACCGAATTCCCTGCGATCGCTGCCAGTATTACACCGGTACTCATTACCTCAAGTGTCCGGTTCATCCCATGACGGCACTGTCGGAAGATGCGATCGGCTGTCGTGATTTTGAACCACGCACTGGATGCCAGCCTCAGTGCCGTAATCGTTGCCTAATCGGCAAAGCTAGCGCGACTTCTTCCCATCAATGAGGTCGCTATTGGCCCATGCAGCCTATTGTCGAGGCGAAGTCCCATTAACCCAAGGCCCAGAGGCGAATATCTGACCTGTTCAACCTCTGTCGCTTCAGAAAAAGGAATTACGCCAAAAAGGAAGTGGCTCATAGATGCAGCTACATTAGAAATGACTGACTTTAATCTCGATTTCAAGAGGCGGACTTGCTGGCCTTGATTTAGGTGACATTGATCACGAGCAAAGCAACACAAGTCGTTGCCAACAACATGTTGCTTGCCCGTCAGACTTTACGATGCTTAACGACTTCACTGACACCCAATTGCCGGTTTCTTGAGCGTTGAATCGCTCGAAATGCCGGTGAGCCCCAGCTCCTTGGGACCCTCAATCCCAACGGCTATCTCTATTGAGAATTACTCCGATCAGTCAAAACCTTAACTTTGAATTAAATGCCTATCGCGATTAGAGAAATCACGGTAGAAATGAATCAATCAACAAATGACGATTGTTTTCATTAAGGATCTTCAAGAACTGCATCGTTTGAAAATATTTCTATGGATTTTTAGAGACTTCAAAGTAGCTTTAGACCTTTTCTAGATTGCTTTTGGGCTTTCTTTCTGAATTGATCTTTAAGGCATGTCAGCTTTTGAATTGAATTTATTCGCTTTTGTTTCAGTTAGGTTTTTAGGAAATATTCTCGAAGAATCTTGACTGTTTTCCTTCAGGCATTGTTTCAGGTTTGCCCTGGCCATCACTGAACGCTTCATCCAGCTATGAGAAGTACTTGAGAACTTTTTTAATTAAGGCACGAGCTTTTTTGCTATGACAGACGCGATGAATTCGAATTCTGACCCGGCGCTGGCTCTTGATGTTGGGGCTATCACCTTTATTGGCGGTACGGCTGATTTGGCAGATGACGCGATTGCTCCCCCAACCACTGCCTCCCCAACACCAAGGGGAGTGCAGTTGCCCTTAGCCATGACCACAGTGGGCGATCGCGTGTGGGTGGTCAGCATCAAAGGCGGCCATCGGATGGTGCGCCGCTTGACCGATCTCGGCATTGTACAAGGCAGCGAAATTACTATCGTGAGCCGCACGGCCAGAGGCTCAGTCATTGTGGCTCTGCCAGGGTGCCGCATTGGCCTGGGGGCGGGCATGGCTCACCGGGTCATGGTGACGACTGTGCAACAGGACGTCACTACTCAGGCTCCGTCGGAGTCCACACCAGTTGTAAACGGAGAAGCGGATATGACAGCAACCACCCTGACCTTGGGGTCTCTAGCCGTGGGCCAGTCAGGCCGCATTGTCGGCTATGAGTCCGGCGGTCGAGCTTATCGCGGCAAACTTTTATCCATGGGGCTCACCCCCGGCACTCAGTTGACGGTCACCCGCCAAGCCCCTATGGGCGATCCGGTGGATGTTGAGGTGCGCGGTTATCACCTGAGTTTGCGCAAAGGCGAAGCTGCGGCCCTAAAAGTTGAGCCCATCACCAGCGAGGAAACACCTCATGAGTCATAACACCATCGCATTGTTGGGCAATCCTAACTGCGGCAAAACCACGTTATTTAATGCTTTGACCGGTGCCAATCAGCGAGTCGGCAACTGGCCCGGCGTCACTGTAGATCGCAAAGAAGGCAGCTATCGTTACGGTGAAAAAACGGTTAAGGTCGTTGACCTGCCCGGTATCTACGCCATTGATGCCGAAGAAGATGGCAGTTCGATTGACGAAAAGATTGCCCGCGATTACCTGCTCTCAGGTGAGGCTCAGGTGGTGGTCAATATCATTGATGCCTCTAACTTGGAGCGCAATCTATACCTCACCACCCAAGTTTTGGAAATGGGCGTGTCACTGGTGGTCGCTCTCAACATGATCGATGTGGCTGAGGAACAGGGCACTCGCGTGAAACCCGAATTGCTAGCAGAGCGCTTGGGC
>CAZLYS010000747.1:0-2946 GCA_964563415.1 uncultured Halomicronema sp. | reverse complement strand
AGTGATATGTTTCTCAATCCTAGGCAGGCTATGGCTGCCAAGTGCCCAAAGTGTCTAAATAATCTCCTCCCTCCCGTAGTCATCGCAGCATTGGGCAAGATGGCATCAAGTTTGTCTATCAGCCTGGCTTTCGTTGTCATGCCAGGTGCTTATGAGCCCTGAGCCTGCTGCCAACCCTGTAAAGCCAAACAAGCACTGCCAAAAGCGGCTTCTGTGGACGCTGCTACAGCAACCGTAGTCGGTAGTAGCCGTTGGCGAATAGTGGTCCAAGTGGCATTTTGGGCTCCTCCCCCAGCTGTCAGAATGCGGGTTGGCGGAGTAGCGCCTAAGGCGACAAGTCGTTCATAGCCTTGAGCTTCAATGCGGGCGATGCCTTCTAATAAACCGTGTAAAAAGTCGGCAGGAGCTGCCGGTCGCGGGGTCAATCGAGGCAGCAACTGCGGGTCATTGATGGGAAAGCGTTCTCCAGGGTTGAGTAGCGGATAGTAGTCCAAGGAAGAAGGGCGATCGCCCTCGATTTGTCGGCTCAGACGCTGTAGTTCAGCATCCGTAAAGTATTGGCGCAGCACTGCTCCCCCAGTGTTAGAAGCCCCTCCTACCAGCCACAACTCACCCAACCGATGGCTGTAGATGCCATATTGACTGGCATCCACACGGGTGCGGCTGAGAAGCTTGATGACCAATGTAGAGCCCAGAGAAGTCACGGCCTCACCAGGCGCACAAGCACCACTGGCCAAAAAAGCTGCAATACTATCGGTTGTTCCTGCTACCACCAGACAATTATGCGGTAGGTCATAGCAAGTGCTCGCAGCGGTTGATACCGTCCCAAAGGGGGTGCCAGGCGCTTGCACCTGTGGCAACCAACTCGTAAGATTTTGTGGCTCCAACAACTTCAATATCCAGTCAGGATAGGACAAAGTCCCAATGTCGTAACCCAACTTGAGGGCATTGTGATAATCGCTGAGTCCGAGAGTGCCATGCAGTTGCGAGGCCAACCAATCGGCCTGATGCATAAAGTGTTGGGCTGACTCTAGGGTGGCTGGTGGTAAGTGAGTATGCCACCATAGCAACTTCACCAAACTAGAGGTGGCACTCCGGGTAGGACTCGTCGCTGGCGCGACAGAGTCTACTAAGGCACATTTTTCCTGCGCGCAAGCATCGTTGTATAGCAAAGGAGCCGTCACTGGCTGCCCCTGACCATCGCATAGTAATACGGTGGCCGAGGTGCCGTTAATTGCGATCGCTGCCAACTGCGATCGTACTGCTGAGGCCAGCCCACTTAACAAGACCTTTAAGCCTTGTAGCCAGATATC
Organism: uncultured Halomicronema sp.; assembly: GCA_964563415.1. GTDB lineage: Bacteria > Cyanobacteriota > Cyanobacteriia > Phormidesmidales > Phormidesmidaceae > Halomicronema. The sequence continues at coordinate 1,633 of CAZLYS010000747.1, read as the reverse complement.
CTCTCGATGCCTTTCAGCTAGCACGAAAGGGACTTGCGTGCCGGCAATGACCCGCCGGGTCTGGTCGATCACGGTCAAGCGAGCTCCCGATGTCCCAAAATCTAGGCCAGCGAAATACACCATGACCGCACCTATCGCCCATCATTGCTATCAACATAAAAAAAGGGGTGCCGTACGACACCCCACATTCCAGTTTCTCAAGTGGAATAAGCAATTCTGAATATCAAACGCTGACTTCACTCAGCTCACGCAAGATATGGTCAAAAGGCTGATCAACAAAGCTTGTGTCTTCAAGTCCTGCTTCAGACGCCTTCACCTTCACCATGTCTTTCATAATTTGAATCCCGACAACGGTAGGTGCAATCGGCACTCCCAGAGAGTTGTAGGTCTCACGCAGTCCCTGCAAGACGCGCTCGTCCAACACGTTAGAGTTACCTGCTACCAAGGCATAGCTGCTGTAGCGCAGGTAATAATCCATGTCACGCAGGCAAGCGGCATAACGACGAGTGGTGTAGGCATTCCCACCCGGACGAATGAGCTCTGGCACCGTTTCAAACAGCTGGCTGGCAGCACCTTTCACAATCTCAGCCGCCTTAGCGCTAATCATCGTAGCTACCTGTACCCGAGCAAGACCAGTATCAAAATAACCTTTTAGAGAATCAAGGGCCGTCTGATCCAAATAGCGCCCCGTTGAATCGTAATTTCGGATTAATGTCGTTACGGCATCCCGCATGAACGTTCTTCTCCCAATCAGTCTTAAAAATCCCAGTCAAAGCCCTGGAACAGCGATCGCATGTATGAGAAAAATGCCAAATTCAACCCAGCATTATCTAGGAACTTTTTCCTCATGAATCACCCACCCAAAAACCACCGAAAAGCTTTGCTCATCGACTGTTGAGTAATCCAATGGCCAGTCTATCACGCGACCTGAAAGCACAGGCACCCGCAATGTAAAAGATGAAGCATACCCCTGGGAGATTGTTACATTCGGATACAGTCCGCAACATGTCGCTGATCTTCAGTTAAATAACTTTTTTACAAAAATGGCTCTGTCAAGGCTTTCGCTTCACTTCGCGGGAGTCGTTGTCTTTGTTCGGAATTTTTGGGGCGGATAAACAATTTAAGAGGGAACTCGGTGCCAAGAATACGGGTTTGCACTTTAGTAAAACCTGATACAAAAGCCGCGAATCCCTATCCATAGGATGAGTCAGACAACTTAAGGCTTGGTTTGCGGACATCTTTCGTTAAGTGCATTGGCCATTCAGAAGGTATGAGGGACATCGTTCTTGGGATAAGAAACCTCTGCCACGTCTAAAGAATGGTGTCTACTGTACTAGCCAATTAATACGAGTTGCCCTTACGGACTTGGAGAGTAAAGGAGTAATACATGGCGACCGCTGAAGACATCTTGAAAAAGATTCAAGACGAAAATATTCAGTTGATCGATCTGAAGTTTATTGATTTGCCAGGCATCTGGCAGCACCTAACTGTCCATGTCAGCCAAATCGATGCTGACAGCTTTACTGATGGTGTTGCCTTCGATGGTTCCAGTATTCGGGGTTGGAAAGCCATCAATGAATCTGACATGATGATGGTGCCTGATCCAGACACGGCTTGGATTGATCCATTTTAC
>CAZLYS010000746.1:0-2947 GCA_964563415.1 uncultured Halomicronema sp. | reverse complement strand
GGGGACCGCTTTCACCATTACGCCGCCACAGGTTGTTGACTCCCCATGCTCCAATACAGTCACATCGGTAAAGCCCAACTCACGCACAACCTTGGCGGCATTCGGTGACCCCACCACAGGAATTGACTTATCGAGAGCCTGTAACGTTTCTGGATGAGCGTGGTCTTCTAAACCTTGGGTCAGCAAAATGAAGTCAACATGATCAGGCAACGATTGTGGCTGCTTCTTTTCACCTTTAAACAGCCAAGTAGCATTGCCAAAGGTCAAAGAGCCAACGAGCCATGGGTCGACGAGAATCTTTTGGTCGGCGATTTCCCATAGCCAGCTATTGTTGTCGAGCCAAGTGGTGAACATGAGCATGACGAATTTACATCTCTTTACAGTCTAAAGGGTTTGTCAGCAGTGAGCGTAACTATGATCCGTAAATGCTCTTGAACGTATAAACACAAAGATCGCTGACGCTCCACAGGAGCCGATGAGATCACAAAATCCCGATAAACAGACTGTTTTGATAATTTAACTCTGATGGGCGAGCCTTCTAAACAATTACTAAAACTGGCTCAGAAGCTCTTTGCTGACGAGGACGATCGCACCGCCTTTATTCAGGCGCTGTCGACCCCATCGCCATTTGCCCCTACTCTGTTATGGACTAAGTCCAAACCTGTAGAGTTGGACTGGCCTTTGTTGCCGCCATTATCTTGGCAACCGCCTCGGGTTGATCGGCTGGCCAGCGACCTCCGCCCTGGGCGGCATCCCCTCCACGAACAGGGGAATTACTATTGCCTAGACTTTTCGTCAGTATTTGCAGTGTCGCTACTGCAGGCAATTGCAGAACCGATTAAAGTGGCGGTCGATCTCTGTGCGGCGCCTGGTGGCAAGAGTCTGTGTGCCTGGGTCATGCTGCAGCCCAAGCAGTTGCTGTGCAATGAAGTGATTCGCAAGCGAGTCAAAATTTTGATTGCTAACTTGAAGCGCTGCGGAGTGATGGAAGCAATCGTCTTGAATCAAGATCCAGCCGCGCTGGCCGCAAACTTGGCCGACTCAGCCCAACTCGTCTTGGTCGACGCTCCGTGTTCTGGGCAGTCTTTGTTAGCCAAAGGTCAGGATGTGCCAGGATGCTTCCATAAGGTGACTCTTAACCGCAATGCCAATCGACAAAAGCGGATTTTAGCCAATGCAGCGCAACTCGTTGAGCTAGATGGTTATCTGTTGTACTCGACTTGCACCTACGCCCCGACAGAGAATGAACAGATCTGTCAATGGTTTCTCAAACGATTTCCCGATTTTCAAGGGATGCCAGTAGAAGCTTTGGCTGCCTATCAGTCACACTTAACTCAGTTGCCCTGTTATCGCCTATGGCCGCAATCTGGCTTAGGAGCTGGAGCGTTTGCCATGCTGTTTAGACGGCATCAGGGAGAGCGTAAGCCCCTAAATGAGGACTTTTTGACCCAACACCAATTCAAATTACAGACTGGGCCTTTGAGCTGCGCTACTGACAATTAAAGGAATGAGAGATGCCAGCAAAGTCGCGATCGCTTATTTTTTGAAAGTGGCTCAGCTTGATGGCAATTGACGTCCATAGCAAAAAGCGACTGCCAACAAACTGAGCAGTCGCTATGAAGCGTATTTTAATTATGAGGTGAACTTTAGCGTTACACAGCAGAGCCCATGCCTGCGTAAGCACCATAAAAGAACAGACCTACCACAACCAGCACACCAGTACCGGCAACAGTTGCCACGATCCAGAGAGGAATTCTCCCGTTCTTAATCATCTCAATACCTCCTACTCAAACACTAATCAACACAACAGCAACGCAAAGCCTTCAAAAGAAGCTGACATCTCCAGACTTAGTTGAAGAAGTAGCTGGAAAACAGCAGGCCAGTCACAAAAACTAACAGCAATCCCAAATACAAGGATGTCCGATTGAGTTCAACTGGTTGCTTATTCGGATTTTGATTCCGTTCCACAGATCTGCTCCTATCGCTGAATAAACTGCATAGCGGCGATCGCGCCTAAAAAGAAAACGCTAGGAACGCCAAGAGTATGTACGGCTAGCCACCGCACTGTAAAAATGGGATAAACCGTAGGTTCGTTTGGAGTATTTACCATGTCCTTCTCACCAACTTTCTCAAATGCAATAACGTGTTACTGAAGCCTTCAGGAAGCCTTACTCGCCCAAAAATTCTTTGATTTGTTGCTCTGCCTCGTAGCGGTCAGACACAATTGGCAGCTCCATCTGATTGCTCTGGTAGTACTCATTAGGACGAGGTGTACCAAAAGCATCATAGGCCAAACCAGTGCTCACAAAGAGCCAGCCAGCAATAAATAGAGCGGGAATTGTGACGCTGTGAATGATCCAGTAGCGAATACTCGTAATAATGTCGCCAAATGGCCGTTCGCCGGTATCACCTGCCATATCTACCTCTCATGTAACGTGTGTATCAGTCCTATTACTTAATGATACGGAACTCAGGAATCCATCACAAGTTAGATCCTAAGTTCCGCCCATTTATAGGCAATATTCAAACTGCTTGCGAGCCAGCATACCGCAACAGGTAGCCATTCTGGCCCAAAATGAACCCTTGCTCAGGTGTGTTGAACACAATCTTGTATAGGTTAGAGGGCACCTGATCGACATCAGCATCCTTAAACCAGGTCAAACCATCATCAGGACTAAAATAGAGAGTGCCACTACCGCCTGAAACCCAGAGTTCTTCAGGCGTACGAAAAGCTGCATCCAAAAAGCCCCAACTAGTTGCCAGCTCAGGTGTGATGGGTTCTTGCCAGTCGTTCTCTTCGCCCGTCGGGGAAAACTGGATTTGTCCCCCTCGTTCTAAGAGCCACAGGCCACCGTTTTGATCAAAGCCAATACTTTGTAAACGGCGAGAACTTTCTCGGTTGTAGGGATGCCACTCTAGTTCCCCAGGAGTCCATAAAGAGTAGAAG
>CAZLYS010000745.1:0-2954 GCA_964563415.1 uncultured Halomicronema sp. | reverse complement strand
GGGCCTTATTTTATTCGTGCAAGAGGTCTAATGATCAAAGCCTTTATGACGAAGGGACGACAGTCCTTAATCGGAGTGGTGAATGCGGGCACGGTAATACTGATTCCTAAAGGTTTCCGGGGTATATGGATGACGTACCCCAGGTTGCCAGATCAAAAATGAGAGCCTAGCGTCCCCCAGCGAGCAAGCGGCAAACCTGCCAGTCACTTACTTTCTAAAGCAGGGATCTAACTTCAACCGAGTCTTTAACTTGGCTAATTCGCCAATCGTATCAACAACGCATTCGCGGTTGCGGTCATCGGTCAAATAACTCATTGAGCCTTCCAGCGTTCTAATGAACTTCTCAAACCCAGCGAGAAGTTCTACTTGCTCATCAGGTTCGCTGCCACTGCTCTCAGCAGCCATCAGCACTTGAGTCGAAAGATGGTAATCACCACCGGGCTCTGACACTTGCCTGGGGACAGTGCCAAAACCCTGGCGCTGTCCATTACTTTCTGGCAAACCAACAAACGGCGGCAGTCGCTCTTCGGTGGTATATCGCAGTCCTAAACGAGTGAAGCGGTTAATCATTTCGGTAACGGAAACGCCCTCTTCGGAGGCTTGGGTTTTCAACTGTTCGGCAAGCGACTCTGGCAGTCGAATACTGATGGACTTTTTGACGGACATCACAGTTTTGTATCTCACTGCATTCAAGTGTAATTAACAATAGTTCATTTGAACCATTCGACAATGGCTTTATGGTGTCGTGGCGATCGCTCATTGCCATAACGCCTCTGAAAGGGGTATATGTGCCGCAATTTGAATGCCTGAAAACAGCATCCGTATGACAATTAGAGTGTGTTCTCGCATTTCGCCAGCTTGACGAATACAATACACCTGAATTATAGTTCATTTGTATTTAAAAAGGTGGATGTATGACCTCAACAGCATCCCGTTTTGTCTTACCTGTGATGACGCTGGCCTCTTGGGCCTTTATGTTTGGCACGCTTTCTCAAACCCCAGGTAATCCGGTTTATGCCTTCGTTTCCGCCTCTACTGATGAGTTGGCTTGGCCAGACCAAAATTCGGGCATGCCTCCATCTGACCAGCAGGCGCAAGAACAAGACTTACTGGAAATTCCGTTAGATAGTCTGGAGTTTGAGGTGCGCCGGTTGGCCACGCAATATGGTTGGAGTGCGACGTGGTTTCGACTGCTGCTACCCACAGCCGTAAAGATGACGTGTGGTGTAGAATTCTCTGCGCTGTCCTTAAGCCAGAAGATTGAGCATGCCAATTTGTTTGCCTTTAAGTTGAGCGAAAATTTGAGTCCTGAATCGCGACAGGCGTTAGGTCGAGCAGCGAACCTACAGGCTATGCATCAGGAACTCATGAGAAAGGTGGAAAGGTCGACAATTACGCCACTTGATTTAGAGTCAGCTGTTGACCAGCGCTTAACAGCGATATTCCCTAAAAGCGAAGTGTCGGATATCAAACAACAAGATTCCGTAGTCTTATTGGCTTTACATCTGGTGATTTTGGACGAAGTACTAGATGGGGTAAGCCCACAGCCCACCATCTACGTAGCTGAGGGCAGCGCTTGTCCAGCGCAGTGGCCAGAACTGCTAAAGCGCCCGCAGCCGCAGAGTCCCCTGAGATTGGCAGCGAGATGAGGCGATCGCTACGAAATTGCGATATTTGGGCCATCAACCTTTAATCAGCCGGTATTCTAAAGGTCGCTCAAGCTAGCTATTGTGGAAAAGAATATGAATCTCAATCGTTCACACATCTGGCATTGCACCGGGGCGATCGCGACAGCGACCTTGACTACGGGCACGTTTGCGATGATGTCAGCCTCCTCAACCTGGGCTCAGGATAACTTGACCGTTGGGTCTCGTATTCAAATTTCACCGCAGGCGTTGTCAGAGATCCGTGAAGCTCCTTTTAGCGAACTCTTTGATATTGGAGAGGAGGAAGCCTTTGCGGTTAAAGACCAAGACTATAATCCGGCACAACCTGACATCGGCTTTTTTAGCCTGTGGGGAGATGTACCCTCGCGAGAGGCTCTTGGGGTAGCGGTGAAGTATTGCTTTGAAGATACGAGCTTAGCGAGGGCTAATGCCGAGTTGGTGGAGCTGAAGCTGATGGATGGTGACACGGAACTGGTCTCAATTAATCAGGTAACGGTATCTCGAGCTTCTTATCTAAACGAAGTTCAGCCGCCAAGTCGCAGCAACGTTCACACGTCTCTTTATTACGACCCTTGGTACGACCCGTTTTACTATTCTCCGTTTCGAATTGGGGTGACGGTGGCACCGCCTGTCTACACTCCAGGGGTGAACTGTAGCGCCGGGGCAGCTTTGTTTGACTTGACACCTGTACAAGAAGAGATCGCTGCTCTGCCTGAGCAAACCCTGAATGTACGGCTGCTGTTTAGCAACGGGGTAACCGAATATTGGCGACTAGGCGGTGGCACTGTCAGCGAACTAAAACGTCTGCCAACGATCTCTGCCATTCAGTAAGCATAGACTCACGCAGAGATGCCGCCAATCAAATTTGGCGGCGCCACTAACAAAAGCTGAGGCCTGAAGTGGTTTGCCGTGGCCTATGGCTGAGTGATCGCCTCACGATCGCTCAGTACACCATCCGCAATTTTCAAATCTTCGGGGGTAGTGACTTTTAAGTTGGTCTCTTCGCCAGGCACAATCTTGACGGGTAGACCGACTTTTTCAAACAAGGCGGCATCATCGGTAACGGTCCAATCTTGAGCTTTACCTTCGTTATGGGCGGCTTTCAGTGGTTTCACGTGAAAACCTTGGGGAGTTTGGGCGGCCCAGAGGCGGCTGCGATCGGGGGTCGCCTCAATAATGCCGTCATCATTCACCACCTTAATCGTGTCTTTGACGGGAATAGCCGCAATCAGCCCTGGACAGGTCTGTAGGGCCGCGGCACAGCGATCGAACAGGTCGGGAGTGGCC
>CAZLYS010000744.1:1097-2956 GCA_964563415.1 uncultured Halomicronema sp. | reverse complement strand
GCCAATGCCCTCAATGTCTGCCAGGGTGCGAAACACATTGCCTGACAAAGTCACATCGCGCACCGGCTCTGCCAGTTCCCCATCGCGAATCATCCAGGCTTCCCCAGCGGTAAAGGTGAACATTTCACCATTGGTCATGCCCCCCAACCAGTTTTTCGCGTAGACCCCGGTTTGAATGCCGGAGAACAGATCGGCGACTGGGGTACTGCCGCGACCAATCCACGTATTCGTCATGCGCACCAGCGGGGGAAAGTGATAGCTCAGGCAGCGAGCATTGCCCGTCGGCTGTTCATCCAGTTTGCCTGCCGTTTCACGGGAATGCAGTCGCCCCACCAGTACCCCGTCTTCAATGAGTTGAGTTGTCGTGGCTGGGCAGCCTTCATCGTCGTAGTCGTAGCTGCCCCGGTGTCCCTCTAGCGCTGCCCCATCAAAAATTTGCAAATCCTGGGGGCCAAACCGCCGCCCCAGGGTCATCACCTCTAACAAGTCAGGATTTTCGTAGGCCATGTCCGCTTCCGATAGGTGCCCAAATGCCTCGTGTACGAATAAGCCTGACAGGATAGGGTCAATTACCACGTCATAGATATTGCCTTTCACTGGAGGCAGGTCCAATGCCGCAACGGCACGTTCCGCCGCGCTCTGCACTTGCGCATCCAGATTTTCTAAATCTTCAAACGCTTGGCGAGAGCCGTTGGTTTCACGCCCTGTTTGCACCGTGTCGCCATTGCGGGCCGTAGCCGCTAAGCGCAGCTCCATATCGGACCAACTCTGCTCAATTTGGGTGCCCTCAGAAGTCACGAATAGGAGATGTTGGGTCACGTCGTTGTAGCGCACGGAAGTGGTGGTAATGCAGTCATCTACGCTCCGCAAAATCTCGTCGTAATGGGTGCAGAGGGCCTTTTTTTGCGTCAAGGAGATGTTGCGGGGGCTGGTGCCACTCATGGTGAGGCGCGATCGCGTCTGCACCGGATCGATGGCTGCTAGTAACGTCTCATCATCCCCGACTAACTTGGCCGCCTGGATCGCTCCCTCAATGCGTTCGATCAAGTCTTCAAGCTGGTTAAAACTGGCAAACCCCCATCCCCCCTGGTGGCAAGCCCGCACCTGTCCTCCCAGAGAAATACCTTCGCTCAAGGTTTCGACCTTGCCGCCCCGCAACAAAATGTCGGTATCTTCAGACTCTTCTAGGCGAATGGAAAGAAAATCGACGCGATCGCGGTAGCGGGCGATCAAGTCAATAATCTGATCGGTGTAGCGGTCAAACGATCGCGACATGTCAGGAAGCTCCTAGAAGCACCAGAAGTAAACTTCTAACTATTGTGCCGTTGTTTTTCCAAATTGGTGGATCTGACTAGGGAGTAGTCTAGAATCACAACTACGGCCCCGGTGGCTGTCGCCCTTGTGTTTTGAGCTGAGCATCCCTGTCAGCGTACCTTCATGACCCCAGAGTTAGAGTATTCCCTGCCCCCTGCTATTCGCCGGATTTCCGGTGCCTTTCGCCGCCTTGGGTGGATCAGCTTTTGGGCGCAGATTGTGCTGGGCGTCATTGCGAGTTTGGCGCTGCTGTTTGCGATCGCCAGCCTATCAGCCCGTAGCGGGGGCACTGATCCGGGAGCCGGTGCCGGATTGTTTTTTACCTCTATCGGACAGATCACCGTATTCGTCAGTGCGTTTTGGGCCTTTCGATACACTCGCCTGGGGCGGCAACTCCGCAGCCGTGACGATACGAAACGTCCTAAACCCAAAGACGCCATCCGCACCTTGAAAATTGGTTTGTTTATTAGCTTGGGAGGCATGCTTGCTACCCTTATCGGTGCTGAAGCCACCTCTGTACAGTGCTCTCGAACGGGCCGTACCGA
>CAZLYS010000744.1:0-1087 GCA_964563415.1 uncultured Halomicronema sp. | reverse complement strand
CACTGTCACAACCCCAAGGCGCAGCCGTATTTGGGGCACCAGGCAACGTCAGTCAGTATGTGCAGCCGCTGGATATTTTTGTCATTCAAGCCAACACCAACATTTTGCTAGCCCATTTCGTCGGTTTGGTCGCGACCCTGTGGACGATGAATTCTCTAGACAATACCTGAGGCTAGTCGAATTTGAGCCATGACTTCGGTGGGTACTGGGTTTCAGGTATCGGGTGTCCTGAGACCTAACATCTAAAAACCTAAGACCTAAAACCTGATACCTAGACCCAAAAACATCCCTGTTCCAAACCGTAACCTTACTAGAGAAACCGTTTCGGGAATGGCTTACCATGCTGTAAAGAAGAAGAGTGCCGAGGCGATCGCACAATGGATATTCAACCGTTTTACGACTTTTTTGACTGCTGCGTGGGGGAGTGGGTCACTGAGCGCACCTACCACTACCTGAGTCATCAAGAAGTCGAGCGATCGCGCACGGAGTTTGCCATCGCCCCGATTACCCGCGAACTCAAAGAAAAAGTCCTTGCGGATAATCAGTATGGTGATGCTGATGGCATTGACTCGCTGCCCGGTTTCCGCCTCGGCTTTCACACCGTTTCTGAAACCGGGGAAGAGGTGAGCCAAGAGCTACGGATGCTGTTTGTCCCCAAGGTTAAAGAAGAGGGCTTTTTAGAAGGGGATTATTTACGCGATCGCGCTTACGAAGAAGCTAAACCCATCATTTCTCACTTTCGGTTTGGGCTAACCAGCCGCGAATTGCTGATGACCACTCGCTATACTCAAGTCGTCTCAGTGGACTCGATCACCTTGGTTAACCCAACTTTGCGCATCCGCAAAATTCTTAACTATCAGCGCCCCCCTGTCGACAATGCTCCACTGCAAAATGTCAGACTAGCCGGGTTTGGCGTCGAGCAAAAGCAGGCTTAGGGGTATCAGGGCATGAGGTGGGGATGAGCACCCTAGGCACAGGCAACTTTGTTGCTTTGGGCGTAATGAACTGCAACAAGCGTCTGCTTCATTTTCAGGCGTTGCTGATTTTGGGTATGAATTGAATCACTGGCTAGAAGAATAATATGGGC
>CAZLYS010000743.1:0-2971 GCA_964563415.1 uncultured Halomicronema sp. | reverse complement strand
AGGGATTTAGGGTGTAGACGTGCAGTGGCTTCTCTTTGAGTGGGTTACAAAAGTGGGATAACCGGGGATATCAAACAGTTCAGGGACATGATATGAGCTGAGAAAAGCCTAATGCCCTAGGGCATTAGGCCATTGCCTTATCGCGGCAAACGTGAATGCCATCATGCTAGAAATTGAACTCATGGGGTAGGTTGTGATGGCCAGCACCACAACCTACCTGGTGTGACTGCATCCCAGAGTTTTAGCTCATGGCCGCGTCACTCCGGTCATATCCCGCAAAGTTGTGGGGCACCTTGCCTTGAATCTGACTTTCGTATTGGGCCGCATCTTCTGCGGTAAGACCCACTTCTTCATCCAAACGAGTCAGCATCGATTGTTCCCGCTGCCGAATCTTTTGATGACGGCGAATAAACAGACTTCTGGCTCGTTCAACAATCGTCATTTTAGGCGTGGTCACTGCCGGATTCGGCTCAGCTTGAGGATCTTCTTCGACAGCAGCAGTGGCTGTCGAAGCGGCTTGAGCAATCGGTTGTGCTGGTTGGACTTTCGGACCGCTCAGATACCTATTGCCCCTCCAGGTCAAAAGAAACCTGGGCTGGGCTGGCATGGTTGCCAACGTCCGGAAGATGACCGGAGCTCCTCGATAGGTCCCAGCTGCCAATACTGCGCCAAATTCAGGAGCGGGATTTGGCGTGTAGTCGTAGCGAACACCGCGATAAGTGAGTTGCATGGTTCTTGCCTCCTTGAAACGATGGGAGAGCTGATTTACAGAAGGAATCTTGAGGAGTCTGCCCAAATCAACTCAGCAGAGAGATGGGGCAATCTCATAGAAGTCTTTGTCGTCTTCTTGAAAGCATCCTGGGGCGAGCCTTCAAGACAGGTGCAAATCATCTCTGAGGTGCGTTCCTTCGGGACAAAGCCCTACTTCCGTCTCTCTAGGATTCACTCACTCACACCAATGCACTAGAGAGATGAACGATTTTTGCTTCCACCTGTATTATACGCTACTTTTCCTCAAAATACTGAAACTCTCAATACTTCGCTATAAGGCTGAAACAATTACCAGAAAACCGTTACAGCCCCTTGGCCTGATCATCAAAGGCGGCGAAATTCGCTGACGATGGGCCTCAGAACTTAAGCGCTGCAACAGCTTCTAAGTGATGCTCTAGGGTGCCATCACTAACACTGCTGCACCCTTAAACACTCCCTGTCGCAGGGCCGCCAACGCTTGATTGGCCTGGGCTAAAGGAAAAGCGGTGACTTCAGTTGCGATCGGTATCCGGGGAGCCAGCTCTAGAAAGGCTTCTCCATCCATGCGAGTCAGGTTGGCGACTGAGCAAATGCTTCGCTCCTGCCACAGAATGTCATACGAAAATGCCGGAATCTCGCTCATATGAATCCCAGCACACACCACTCTCCCTCCTTTATCCAGGGCTCTGAGCGCGGTGGGTACGAGGGCTCCTACCGGGGCAAAAATAATTGCTGCGTCTAACGGCTCAGGGGGTAGGGCGTCAGAGCCCCCCGCCCACACAGCCCCCAGATGGCGAGCAAAATCTTGCCCGGCCCGATCGCCTGGCCGGGTAAAGGCATAGACCTGCCGCCCCTGGTGACGGGCCACCTGGGCCAGAATATGGGCCGCTGCACCAAACCCATAAAAGCCGATTTTTTCAGCCTCTCCGGTCATGCGGTAAGCCCGGTAGCCAATCAGCCCCGCACACAGCAAAGGCGCTACCTGCAAATCGGGATAGCCATCGGGGAGAGGAAAGCAAAATTGGGCATCCGCGATCGCATAGTCCGCATAACCGCCATCTAGGCTGTAGCCGGTAAATTCTGCCTGGTCGCAGAGGTTCTCCTGACCAGCTAGACAGTAGCGGCAGTGTTGACAGGTTTGCCCCAGCCAGGGCACCCCCACCCGCTGTCCGAGAGAAAACTCGGTCACCTGGTCACCCTTATCGACCACTGTTCCCACAATTTGATGACCCATCACCAGAGGCAGCTTCGGATGGGGCAGTTCGCCATCCAGAATGTGTAAGTCAGTCCGGCAAATGCCACAGGCCCGAACCTGCAGCAGCACCTGATGGGCATTGGGGCAGGGAATCGGTAGCTCCACAGCGCGTAAAGGTCGCTGGGATGCCTCTAACATCATGGCCCGCATTGGCGATCGCTCCAAGCAACGACTCGATTACGACAACATTGCAGGGGCAACCCATATTGCCCCCCGTTTTCACGATGTCGCTTTGCAAACACGACGCTTTTCTAGGGTATTTGAATAACCCTCAGTTTAATGATATTCGTCACCCCAACTGATTGCTTTGAAAAGTAAAAAATAATGAGACAAGCCTTAAGAAACCTTAAGAGGACTGCGCTCTACGGGTCAGTATTAAGCAACATAAAATTGACGGAATTAAAATTCTGATATGCCGAAATTTGTTAGTATTTAGTTGAGGATGTAGTTTATCCTCCTTTGACATAGATGAAAGTGGCAACGTCCCTATGGGCAAAGCCAAACAAGGATCTAGAAAGAGTCGGCTATGTCAGGAAAATAGTGAAGACTACATGCTCAGTGAAACAAAGAGAAAGGTTCAGGAGGGAACCATTGGAAAACCCAATAAGCAGAGTTTGACGGGTGATGTTGGCGCGTAACAGATCCCGTCAAATTTTATTTTTAGGCGAAATACTTCCTGTTAGCAGGCCCTTGGCAAGCTTGTTATATTGAATATAGAGAGACCTTTTATCTGCTTCAAGATAAAGGCGTGAATCCTCAAGATACAAACACTTTATTCATAGGAGGGACTGCTATGTCGTCTGTCCCTAAGTCTCAAGATTTTCCGAAAAATGCGGTGCCTTCCCCCATCCCTGATCCGTGGAATACGCGGTCAGAAGAGCACACGGTATCACGTCCACAGAGTGTGATGCTTGATCCTAGCCATGAGCTCACAGGAAGACCCGCCCGAACTGCCATGATGCCTCA
>CAZLYS010000742.1:0-2972 GCA_964563415.1 uncultured Halomicronema sp. | reverse complement strand
CGATTGAGCTAAAACTTCAACAGGTATGTCCTGAGGGTGCGGCCAGCCTTGTCTGTTTGTCGGTGCGTAGCGGCTTTGATGCCCTCCTGCAAACCCTTAACTTTGAACCTGGAACTGAGATTTTGGTTTCGGCAATCACCATTCGCGGTATGACACGCATTATCGAGGCGCATGGTCTGATTCCCGTGCCGGTGGATTTGGATTTCGAAAAGCTGGTGATACGTTCTGAGTCCATGGCTAAAGCCGTGACTGCCCGCACGAAGGCAATTCTTGTGGCTCATTTGTTTGGCAGCCGCATGCCTATGGAACCCATTCTGCATTTTGCTCAAGCGCATAACCTCTTGGTCATTGAAGATTGCGCTCAGGCGTATGCGGATAAAGCGTATTGGGGACATCCTCAAAGTGATGTGAGCCTGTTTAGCTTTGGCCCCATTAAGACTGCCACAGCCCTGGCAGGCGGAATTTTACGGTTTCGCGATCCAGCACTCTGCCATTCAGTTCGCTTATGCCAAGATCGGTGGCCAATCCAAAGTCGTCTGCGTTTTCTCGCCCGAATGGGTAAGTACTCTCTGCTCATGGTGCTTTCTTATCGAGCCACCTACAGCATCTTTGTAGGTCTCTGTTCTGTGTTTAAGCAGAATCACGATCGCCTCATTAGCAATAGTGTCCGTGGCTTTCCAGGCGAAGACTTCCTTGCACGGATTCGACAAAGGCCGTCTTCTCCTCTGTTAGCGCTTTTGGAACGTCGGCTCAGACGGTTTGACCCGGATAGAATTGCCCAGCGCGTAAGACTTGCAGAGCAGTTAATCAAGCTGACACCATCCCTGAGACGAGCGGGGAGTCAAGCATTCGAACATACTCACTGGGTTTTTCCAGTTTTATGCGATTGTCCGGAGCAGTTGATGCACTATTTGTGGAGCAAGGACTTTGACGCCACCCAAGGGGGCTCGAGTTTATCCGTCGTTGAGCCACCAGCGAACCGTCCTGAGCTGAATCCGGTAGCAGCTCAACAGGCTTTTCGGCAATTGCTCTATCTCCCCGTCTACGTTGGGATATCTTCACAGGATGTTGAACAATTGGCCCGCGTTTTGAATGAATACGACTCGCCAATTGAAGCGAATTGCTCAGCAACAGACTAAACAGACTAACAAGAGCATGCAGTGGACTGGTCATCCCTGATTGTTAGACAGAGTATCGTTGCAAAGAGATAGTCAGAACCCTCAGCTAGAGTTTAGTGGCATCAGTACACAGAACTCTAACTCTAATACCAGTTCCTCAGAATAGAGCTACAGATCGGAGTTGAGGGCTCTGGGGGCAAGGGGGCGAAGGGAGAAGATATGTCTGGATTTTTAGAGAATCGGTATGACAAGCCGATCAGATAGTCCAGAGCTTTGAGGAAATGTTGCAGTTCTGTGCAGCGGCATCGCCTCTGGGCAAACTAGCTGAGACCTCTACTCGGCTGTGCGGATGACTGCTGGTACTTCTCCTCCATCGACCGGGCGATCGCCGGGCCTCTCTATCGGCGTCAAAATCTTTGGCATTGCCACCAGTCTGCTGGGACTCCTCATTTTGGTGGTCTATGTCTTTACCGATCGCTTGCGCCAGGTCAACGAAGAAGTCACGGCACTGGCAGAATACGTGATTCCGATTACTGATCGCGTGGCTGCCATTGACGTTCATGCGCTGGAACAAGAGTTGCACTTTGAGCGGGTGCAAAAGCTATACGAAATCGAACCCGTTAATTTAGAGCGTGTTGCCCGAGAACTCGCGGCCTTTGAAGAACGGGGGGAATTAGTCGATGCCGAAATCGCTGAAGCGATCGCCCTGTCTCTGCGGGCCTTGGAAGAAGACAAGCTCTCTCGTAATCAGGCCGAATGGAGCAAAATTGAACCCCTGTTAGAAGAAATTCAAATCGAACATCAGCAGTTCCATGATCACGC
This sequence comes from uncultured Halomicronema sp., assembly GCA_964563415.1. GTDB lineage: Bacteria > Cyanobacteriota > Cyanobacteriia > Phormidesmidales > Phormidesmidaceae > Halomicronema. The sequence goes on along the minus strand of CAZLYS010000742.1, from coordinate 1,032 downwards.
AATCGAAATCCTTGAACTCCTCGAAGCGGGCGATTTAACGACCGCTCGCCGTTTAGAAGATCAACTCATTCAGGAAGAAACGGATTTCAACGAGGCGATCAACAACATTTTTCTGGAGTTAGAAGCCTTCACTGTCAGCTCGGCCCAATCGGGGCAGCAGCATCAGCAAACAGTGCAAAGCCTGAGCTTGATTGCGGCGGTAGTAGCCACCATCTTTGGGTTGATTTACACCACCATTGTCTCTCTGGGGGTGGTGCGCCCAGTTCGATCGCTGGCCCAGGGCATTGCCGCCGTGCAGGCTGGCGATTTGGATACGGAATTCAATGTGGCCAGTCGTGATGAAGTGGGTCGTCTGGCGCAAGCCTTTAACGGCATGGTGACTGAACTGCGGCTCAAAGCCCGGCTGGAAGAAACCTTTGGTAAATATGTCGACCCGCGCATCGTGCGCAATTTACTGACAGATGAGGCCTCTCAGACCGGGGGCGATCGCCAAGTAATGACCGTATTTTTTGCTGAGGTGGAGGGGTTAGAAACTGTCTTGACCGGACTGGAGCCCGATGCTCAAATTCGCTGCATCAATGACTATTTGAGCCTGATATCAGTTCCTATTACCCAGCATACGGGGGTTATCGACAAGTTTATGGGCACTGTGGTCATGGGCTTTTGGGGGCCTCCTTTCACCGCTGCAGAGACCCATGCTGACTTGGCTTGTCAAGCCGCGCTGGCGCAAGTGCAATCAATGGCAACGTTGCCCGAACAGATCGCCGCGATCGCCCCTGATGCGGATGTTACTGGCCTCCACCTCCACATTGGTCTCGCTACTGGCCCCTTAGTCGTCGGCAACATGGGGTCCGAGACGGCTAAATCCTACACGGTGATGGGCGATACGGTGAACACCGCCTCCCGGCTCAAAGGCGCGAGTAAACAATACGGCGTCCCAATTTTGTTGGGCGAAGAGACGCATCAACAGGTTACCCATACGATGCTCACCCGCGAGTTAGATCTGATTCAAGTGGTGGGCAAAGAAGAGCC
>CAZLYS010000741.1:0-2975 GCA_964563415.1 uncultured Halomicronema sp. | reverse complement strand
GGGGAAGTTATCGCGCAGAGCATACAGCAGGTTGAGGTTGCCGATGACGTTGTTGGTCTGAGTCAAGACAGCGTGCTCGCGGTCAATCATCGAGAAGGGCGCGGACCGCTGTTCGCCAAAGTGAACAACTGCATCGGGTTGAAACTGCAGCAAGGCCTTTTCGAGGTAGGGATAATCGTTCAGATCACCTACGAACAGGTCAATGTCTTTGCCAGTTAAATCTTTCCAGCGCTGCAAACGAGTCTGGATCGGGGCAATAGGAGTCAAGGTATCTACACAGAGCTGTGCATCCCAATGACGCCGCACCAGACTGTCAAAAATACCAACTTCATGGCCTCGATTAGACAAATGAAGCGCCGTTGCCCAACCACAATATCCGTCGCCGCCGATGACTAAGACTCTCATATTAATCAATCAAACACATCGCCAATACCCGCTTAATGTATCAGCTTTATGTCCCCTAAACATAGTTTCCTGAAAAAGTACCAAGGTACAAGTAGCTGTTCAAAGTTTTCTTTTAGCAGAGGGATTGCGGCCAAATCATTGGGCTTTAAGACGTCTTGGGACGATCACGATCGCCCTTGGGCAAAAATTCCCCAGGCTAATCTTTTTGTGCTGTGATGGCATTCAGATCACCCAAAAATAATCAAGCGATCGTGAGTCGAAATAACCACACCTGGGTCGTTTGCTCATCGGAAAAATTGTTATCACTAATTAGCCACAAACTCGCGCTACCGTCGGGTAATGGTGGTCCCAACGTCATGCCTTCTAAATTATCAAGGGCCTCAACGGGCAACTCTAAGTTCGCAAAATCAACGACCAACTGTTTTTGGATCGGCCTAATGCCTTCGAGAGGAGGCAGGCTTACAGATGTGGAAATATCAGTCGCGCCCCCCGTCGCCAGTTGAAAGAGCTTGATCTCAAAGCCTCGAATGCCATAGACCCGCTCTAGCGCCAAAAAATGCCCCCCCTGATCGATCGCCACCAGAGCGGTCAGGCCGTTAGCAACTGCACCCAAGGGCTCTAGGCTGAGGGGGTACGCATATTCAGCAATGAAGGATGCCTGGTCAGGGCCAATCAAATAATGTAAAAAGCGACTCACCAGCGGATTTGCCGGATCTGGGTCATAGTCTTGGGCCAGAGCCGATTCGGTGGCGGGAAAGATCCGAAAGGGCTCAAACTCGCCAGCACTTGAAGTTGGCCCCAGCGCCATGGCCTCAAAGCCTTGATTGTCCCGCACCCCGATAGCGGTGCCAGGTTCTTCTGTAGCCTCGGCTGGGATAAAGCGTTGGGGTAGACGAAATTCGGTTTTGAGCACCCCTGTGGCGAGGTCGTATTCATTCAAGGCGGGAGGGGCTTGACTCGCAGCGACGCCCTCACTGGCAATCAGCACCGTTTGTCGCGGCGAGAGCACAAGCGCTTCTGGGTCGAGGCGATCTCGGGCATACTCATTGCCGTCGCGATCTTTGAGGGTTGTTACTGCCTTCACCGTCACGGCTGCGATAGTCGGTGTCGTGGGCTCACTAAAGTCAGTCTGGATCGCCAGCGTGTAAAAGCGCGGTGGCGCCAACCCACCGCGATCGTCCGACACCGCATAAAAAACCTCTCGCTGGGCATCATAGGCGATCGCCGAAAGACCACCGACAGGTGTTGCCTCAAAGGTTTGAGCAGGCAGCGTGGCAACATCTAACAGTTCCACCTGGAGCGGCAAAAACAACCGATCTTCGGCACTCACCTGGGGTAAATTACACCCACTGAGTACAAACGAGAGACTGGCCAAGAGACCGCTTAGACCCACTAAAAAGGCCCTGCGTGGCCATCGCCACTGGCTGAGCCATCGGTTTGCCCAACTCATTTGCCGCCAACGTCTCAGCACAAAAGTCTCCTTACCAGTAGTAGCGGAGATTTTGCTCGACCAAAAAGTTTTGCAAATCCCCAATTTGGTCGGTCACCACAATCTGAGCTGGGGTTAGATTAACCGGTTGTGCCCTCTCGGTCAGCCAACCTGCCGTCGCCCCCGCGGCTGCGCCAACACTCCATTCGCCATAATGCACCCGTGTCATCGCGTTGACAATATGGGAACCGGCGATACTTTTGCCCCCAATCAGCAGGTTATCAACACCGACCGGTATCAACGCCTCTAAGGGAATTGAGAGGGGCCGAGCCAAACGCTCATTCACGCTAGCGCGAGTGGCTTCATAAGAGGGGGCCCAATTGCGCCAGCGACAGCCGTGAATGTCGATGTCGTAATGCGTCAGAGCGATCGCCGTCGGGGCAAATTCTCGCCCACCGTCAATATCCACGCGCAAATCCCGCTCAGTCATCATGAACTGCTCTTGTCCATAAGCCGGACGACCAATAATGCGCCGACCTTCGCGAATGTAGGGCACCATGCTCAAGCCTGACTGCGTCCACATAGGCGCATCGGGTCCGTACAAAAAGGTTAAAGGCAACTCATCGCTGGCCTGATGATCAATCAACCATTCGGCAAACAGCAGTGCGTGGTTCTCGCCATTCTTCAGAGCCTGAATCGACAGTCCCCCCATCCAGTTTTGATATTGTCCCGTATCTTGTAAAACGTCTTGGGTGAGGACCAATGGGTCATCCATGATATTCCAGTCATTGCCCTCGGTCCAATTAATCATGGATAGCTCGCCGGGCATGGTGCGAGCGACAGTACCTTCACCTGTATAACGACTAATAATCCGGCGGTAGTTAAAGAGACTGCTGTTGTTAAACATGGGGAATCCCTCCATGCCAAACATGTCTCGGTGTTCATCTTTAGGTAAGCTGGTTTCCAGACGCGATAGCGCCTGTTTACTGCCGCCAGCGTCATCTAAGATCGCCATCACAAAGGGATAGGTAAACGCCTGAGTGCAGGACGGATTTGAAAGAATCGGGGCATTCGGTTCATCCAGCACATCCTTACCGTCAGATCCGACCCGAAAGGGTACCTGAGCCCAGACGTGTGCTCT
>CAZLYS010000740.1:0-2988 GCA_964563415.1 uncultured Halomicronema sp. | reverse complement strand
CAAGTCACTCTGAGGAGTATGCGTTTGCCCTGTCGGCCACTTTATCCTCGCCAATCGCGCTGCAGCCGCAGTCCATGGCACAACCCTGAGCAGATCATCGGTCATCGGGAAACCGACTTTAATGCTCACTTAGATGCTGATTGGCTAGCCGATATCCTGGCGACCAACCAAACCGTGATGAACAATCAGCGATCGCAGGTACTCGTCGATACGCAACTCACCAATCACACAGGCGAGACACAGTGGTACAAAATCCATCTAACGCCTTACACAGGGCTCGATCATCAGGTCCAAGGGATCATCGGCAACGCCCTTAACATCACCGATCGTAAACAACTCAATCTGGCGTTACAGACGTCAGAGGCGCAACTGAACATGACACTCAATACGGCTAAAGCTTCCATTATTAGCTATCGGCTGTATCGCAATTACGCTTGGGAATATCTCTATATCTCACCAGGCTGCCAAGCGATTTTAGGGTACACCGCTGCAGAAATGATGACTGACCCGACCCTATGGCAGTCACGGGTGGTTCCTGAGGATTGGGAAACCATCTTTCTGCCAATTTTTGATGACCTTTTTGCGGAACGCCCCCTCACTTTGGAATATCGGTTCTTACATCAAGACGGTGTCATTCGCTGGATTGCCACGAGCCTCACCTCTCAATATGAGGCCGAGACTGATGCTTGGATCGTGACCCTGGTCGATATTGACATCAGCGATCGCAAACGGGCAGAAATCGCTCAACAAAACAGCGAGGCGCGGCTGCAAGCTATTTTAGACAGCTCACCCTACAGCATTTTCCTCAAGGATATAGAGGGGCGTTATACTTACGTTAATCCTGCCTATGAACAGCTCAGCCAACTCACGGCAGCCGAGCTACTTGGGAACAGCGACTACGATATCTGGCCACCCGCATTTGCCAGCATTTGCAAGGCCAGCGACCACACCGCTTTAGCCAGCAGCAACCCTACCCTATTTGAAGAAAATGGGCCTTGGCAGGACAGCACTCAAACACTTTTAACTACAAAATTTGCTCTGCGATCGCTAGAGAGTGAAGAGCCTTATGCCCTATGTGGCATGATGCTCGACATTACCCAACGCAAACAGGTAGAGACGGCGCTACGAGAGTCACAACAACAGTATCAAACCCTTGTGGACTCGGTAGAAAGCATTGTTTGGGAAGCGAACCCAGAGACCTTTCAATTTACGTTTGTGAGTCCCCAAGCAGAGCGCATTTTAGGCTATCCGTTAACCGCATGGCTAGAACCTAACTTTTGGACAGACCACGTCGTTCCTGAGGACTTAGAAGAAGCCTGCGCTTATTGCCAGCGCGGTATCGAAAATCAACAAGATCATCAGTTCGAATATCGTATGATCGCGGCTGATGGCCACATCGTTTGGATACAAGACATTGTCAAACTGATCTATGAGGGACCGCGTTTAGTCAAATTGGTGGGATTGTTACTGGACATTAGCGATCGCAAACAAACCGAAACTGCTCTTTGGGAATCTCGACAACTTTTGCAGCGCATCTTGGACAGCGTGCCACAAGCCATTTTTTGGAAAGATTGCCAGTCAGTTTATCTCGGCTGCAACCAAAATTTTGCCGATTATGCGGGAATCCGCCATCCTTCGGAAATTGTTGGCAAAACTGACCATGAACTACCTTGGCAGCCTCAAGAAACTGCATATTACCGACAAACCGATCATGACGTGATGACCACAGGAGTCGCTCAGCTCCGTACTGTAGAGCAGCAACACCCTGCCGATGGCAACGAGATTTGGGTTGAGCTCAGCAAAATCCCGTTAGAAGATGCAGCCGGTCAAATCGTCGGTATTTTGGGCACCTATGAAGACATTACGCAACGTAACAACACCGAAGCCGCCCTTCATTACAGTGAAGCCAGATTACGAGCGGTATTTGAACAAAGTACCGTCGGGATTGCCTTTATGGATCCGTCTGGTCGTTTTTTGGAAGCCAACACAGCCTACACCACCATTACGGGTTACAGCGAAACAGAACTCTTGAATATGACATGTAGTGAGATTACCCACCCAGATGATAGAGCCGAGTGCCAACCACAAATTGACAGACTGCTCAAGGGTGAGCAAACGGCTTTATTTTTGGAAAAGCGCTATCGCTGTAAACACGGAAGTTACAAATGGGTAAACCTCAATCTCAGCACCATTCAAGTGCACCATGGCCAAGTTCGTAATTTTTTGACCAGCATGGCGATTGATATTACAGCGCGTAAGCAAACAGAGCACGCGTTCGTTCAACAAACCACGCAGGAGCAAGCATTCAATCGCGTCGTCCAAACCATTCGCAGCTCACTCGATCTCAAGACTATTTTTGCCACTGCCGTTCATGAGGTTGCCAATCTTTTAGACATTTGTCGAGTCGGGATTGTCCAATACAAACCAGAGCGTCAATGTTGGCAGCATGTGATGGAATATCACTGTCGAGAGGATGTTTCTGATACGCTCGGTCTTGAAATTCCCGATTTTGATAATCCCTTCGCGGATCGGTTGAAACGATTTGAAGTAGTACACTGCAACACGTCTGAAACAATCACAGATACCATTAATCAAGCCATTGCAAAGCAATTTCCTGGTAGTTGTTTGCTTGTGCCCTTGATTGTCAACAGTGAGCTTTGGGGGAGTTTTAGTCTGTTTCAAGAGCAGTCATCGGGACCTTTTACCGTTCATCAAGTTGAACTCATTCAGCGACTGGCCGATCAAATTGCGATCGCGATTCAGCAGTCAACACTTTACAGCCAGTTGCAAGCAGCCAATCAACAACTCCAATATTTAGCAACCCACGATAGCTTGACTAAACTCAATAACCGTCGCTACTTCGACGAACAGATAGTACGTGAATGGAGTCGCCTTAGCCGCACTGGAGATGAGTCTTGGCTGTCGCTGGTGCTTTGCGATATTGACTATTTCAAACTCTACAACGACACCTATGGTCATCAAGCAGGT
>CAZLYS010000739.1:0-2995 GCA_964563415.1 uncultured Halomicronema sp. | reverse complement strand
GTTTCTGAAGCCATTGCCCCAAGCAGGATAATGTCGATTCAATAATTGCTGGATCCTTAGCCCCGCTTTATGTCCATAGGGAGTCGAACATAAAAACGAGTTTCACCAGGCGAAGAAGTGAAATAAATGTCTCCACCCTGTTTCTTGACAATGCGATAGGTCATGTCTAAGCCCAGACCGGTACCTTTTCCGACTGCCTTAGTCGTGAAAAACGCCTCAAAAATACGCGGCTGAATCTCTGGGGGAATACCGGGACCGTTGTCAGCAATTTCTACCAGTAGGTGAGTTTCTTCCTGGCAGGTTCGCAGTTTAATCGATGGCGTCGGGTGATTGGCCAGAGCATCAATGGCGTTGTCAATCAAGTATGTCCATACCTGATTGAGTTCGCTGCCATAGGCCTGAATAGAGGACAGGTTGTGATCATAGTCTCGCTGAAGGATAATCCCTTGCTGCTTAAGACGATGACTGAGGATGGCTAAGGTACTTTCAAGCCCTTGATGGATATCGAGAGTTTGAATGGGAGCTTGATCCATAAAGGAATAATCTTTTATGGCGTTGACCAGTTCAGAAATGCGGGTGGCCCCAATTTGAATGCTGTGGAGTTGCTCTCTGCTACTAAGCGCGATGGCGAAATAGTTCAGCACCTTGGGTAAATGCTCTGGGGGAATTTGGATGGCTAGGCGATCCAGCCACGGTACATCGACTCCTGCTGATACCAATGTTGGAACGAGCTGCCAGGGGTCGGTAATAGCCTGATCTTCGAACCAATTGGTCATTTCATCTTCGCGATCGCTCTGAGCCAGGGGAGCGAGCGACGACTGTAGCGATTGCTCGACCATTTCCTGATATAGGACTGCGATCGCCTGCTGTTGACTAGACGTGAGAATAGGAGGATTTAGGCCATAGGCAGTCAGTTGCGGCAGTAGCTGACTTAAATCTTGACTGCATCGTGCAATGGCCGCTGCAGGATTATTCATCTCATGGGCTAACCCTGCCGCCAGGGTACCCAAGGCGGCCAGTTTTTCATTTTGCTTATACAAAGACTGCACATCCAGCATGCGCTGGGCCATGGTGCTGAGGACCCGCCGCGTCACCGAAGGACAGCGAGAGAGGAGTTGCCAAAAGGCTGCCTTGGGCAGTTCAAAAATATGGCAAGGGATGATCGCCCGGCCACTGGCCCAAAATTGCGCTTCCCCGGTCAAAATCGGCAGTTCGCCGAAGAAATCGAGAGTTTGGTAAGTCGCCAGCACAAGTTCGTGATCCCCCATGTCCTGGTAAACACGTAGTTCCCCTTGCAACATCACAAAGACACAATCTGCCAGGTCCCCTTCTCGGCGATGCAGGTCGCCGGGGTTTAACCAGGTTTCATGTCCTTGTTCTACTAGCCATTGAATGTGTTCCGGTGGCAGCGCCGCCAAGACCGGGACTCGCTGGAGGGCTTCTGTGAGGTCAGACATGGCAAATTGTCATCTAAATCGTCAAAGAACCTGGAAATCTCCGTTTCTACTCTGTCTTGCTTAATTTTGGAGCAGCCCTCAGTGTAAATTGGAGGTCTGACGTCCCCCTAAACGCTGCTTCTGAGCGTCTGGTAAGACATGAACGGAGACAGTTGCGTTGGCCCCCATGCCCTGTCCGGCGATCATAAGACGGATAAAATCGGCAAGTCCTTCGATTAGGCGGGCGTTTTGAAGTTTGCCACAGTCAATCGGTGTGAATCCGATTTCAGCGGCGAGTTGCATAACTGTATTTCGAGCTTCAGGATCATCTCCACAAATGAAGCAGGAAACATCATGATCTTTGAGTGGCCTTGGGGCAAGTTCAAACACCTCTTGTGCCATGGTATTAAAGGCTTTAACAACACGCCCCTCAGGGACTTGTTCGGCTAGGACTTCCGCAATTGATTGGGTAATTGGCGGATAAGCGAAATCTGGAGGAATCTCTTGATTATTGCAATCGATCAAAATCTTATTGGTCAAAACCGCCGTTGAAGTCAATATGTCTGCTGGGTTAATTCCTCGAATCGTATAGAGCAGAACATCGCCAAAGTTAGCAGCCTCATCGTTTGTTCCTCCTTGAGTCCTATTGCCCGCAAAGTCAGCGACCACTCTACCTTTTTCGGAAGTACGGGCTCCAAAAAAGACCTCGTGGCCTTGCTCCGCCCAGAGGATACCGAGGGAACGTCCCATATTACCGCTGCCTAAAATTCCGATTTTCATGGCCTTCACCGTTTGTTGGAGTTACTAGAAAGAACTTTTTCAGGAGGCGCTTCCATTGGTAATTCAGTCAAAGGCGACAGATCGCGGCAGGTGTCTTTGAACTGGCAAAAGAAGCCGACAATAACGATATAGAGCACGGGCACGACGAATAGACTCAGTACGGTGGAAACAATCATGCCGCCAAAAACGGCTGTGCCGAGAGACTGACGACTAGCAGATCCGGCTCCGGTCGCAATTACCAGGGGGAAGATACCCAACAAGGTGGAGATCGCCGTCATGATAATGGGGCGCAGTCGCTGTTGGGCGGCCTCGACGGCAGCTTTGGCAATTGACAGTCCTTCGTCACGTAGTTGGTTGGCAAATTCCACAATGAGAATCGCGTTTTTGCTGGCCAAGCCAATCAGCATGACGAGCCCAACCTGGCAGTAAACATCATTCGGCAAGCCCCGTAGTGAAACCGCTAAAAGCGCTCCCAGCATCGCCAACGGTACGGCGAGCAGGATAATGGCTGGATCAACAAAGTTTTCATACTGAGCGGCGAGGACGAGAAACACGAAGATAATGCCCAGGCCAAAGATGATGGGAGCCTGGCCGCCCGATTCCAACTCTTCGAGAGAGATGCCAGACCACTCGAAGCTCATGTTGCTGGGGAGGACTTCGCTGGCCAAGCGTTCCATGGCGGCGATCGCCTGGCCGGAACTATAGCCTGGGGCTGGGGAACCGTTGATTTCAATCGAGCGGTACAGGTTGTAGTGATTGATGGTTTGGGGACCGGTGAT
>CAZLYS010000738.1:0-2998 GCA_964563415.1 uncultured Halomicronema sp. | reverse complement strand
TCTTTTGCTTTAGTCATTTCTCTTTTGCTTTAGTCATTTCTCTTTTGCTTTAGTCTTTTTTCTGCTTTGTTTTGAGATTTTGAGCGACTACAGAAAAGAAGACACATCACTCAGCTTTTGAAAAAATTCCTGTCTTAATGCTTTCGTTGATGATCATGGACAACAGGGCGCTGCCGAAAACGATGCCCCAGTCCAGAGGGCCGAGAATGGCGAGCTGGAGCAGGTTGCGGAGGGGGACGAGGAAGATGGGGAGCAGTTGGAGGGCAAGGGAGCCTGCGATCGCCGCTTCCACATAAGGATTCCGAGGCAGCGGCTGGCGGTTGAAAATAGTGTGGGTCTCAGAGCGGCAACTCCAGGTATGGAAGATTTGGCTGATGGTGAGGCCCATGAACAGGATTGTGTTGGCTTGACGGCATTGGCCGTAGCGCATCAGACCGTAGCCGTAGGCGGCCAGGGCGAAGAGAGAGATGATGACAGACTCCAGAACAATTCGTTGGAAGTCGGAGCCTTTGAGAATCGGCTCATTGGGATCGCGGGGTGGCTGGTCAAGAATATCGGGTTCAGGGGGTTCTAGAGCCAAGCCCAATCCCGGAAAGACGTCTGTTACCAAGTTGAGCCACAGCAGCTCCATCGTATTCAGAGGTTGCCCCAGACCCGCTGCTGTCACCAGCGTGGTGACAATGATTTCGCCCAAGTTAGTGGATAGGAGAAAATGCACCGACTTGCGAATGTTGTTGTAAATCGTGCGGCCTCGACTGACGGCGTTGATCAACGTCTGCAAATTGTTGTTGTCGATCACAACATCCGCCACATCTTGAACCACGTTGTCAATGTACTGGCCGTTGCCAGAGCCACTGCCAGCACCCATGGCGATTCCCACGTTGGCCGCTTTGAGGGCCGGCATATCATTGATGCCATCCCCGGTCATCGCGACGACGTTACCCGTAGCCTGCAGGGCCTGCACAATTTCTAGCTTGCTCGCCGGACTCACGCGGGCAAACACATCCACCTGGTCGAATAGTGCCTGCCGCTGTGCGGGTTCTAAATCCGAGAAGTCGGCAGAATCAAGAATTTTGGTCTGGCGGTGGCGGCTGAGTTGCAGGTCTTTCGCGATCGCATAGGCCGTGGGGCTCTGGTCTCCCGTAATCATGACCGGTTTAATGCCAGCTCGATGGAACTGCTCGATCAGGTCCGTCACCCCTTCCCGAACCGGATCCGCCATCCCCGTCAGCCCCAGCCAAATGAGGTGACTTTCTAGAGATTCCTGTGAGTTGGCCGATATCTCTTTGAACGCGATGCCCAGCACCCGCAGCGCCCGACCTGCCATGCGCTCATTCTCAAGATTCCAGGCACGCCGTTGATCATCATCTAGGGGTAGCACTTCACCCTGATCCATCAAAAATTGGCAGCACGCCAGCACCTCCTCCGGGCTCCCCTTGACCGCGACGAGTCGTTGGTCTCCCAATGCATGCACCGTGCTCATCAGGTTGCGATCTTTACTACGCCGATAAATTTCCAGGCAAGGATACTGATCTCTGAGAGCTGGCACATCAACCTCAGCAGCAAGCGCCATCTGGACTAGGGCATTTTCTGTCGGCGAACCCTGCAGGATATAGGCTCCGTTGGCGTCAGTTGCCAGCTCACTTTCACTACAGAGACTCCCCACCTGCACCAATCGCTGTAGTTCTTCAGAGGTGTGCGGATCAATGCGTGCTTCCCCCTCAGGGATGAACGTGCCCTGCTTCACCTGGAGGACATTCTGCCCAACGCGTACTTCCCGCACCGCCATCTGGTTTTCTGTCAGGGTGCCGGTTTTGTCCAGGCAAACGATTTGCAGCGCCCCCAGAGCTTCCACGGCCTGCAACTTGCGAATGAGAATGTGGCGCTGGCGCATGTCCTCCATTCCTAAGGCCAGGGTCGTGGTGGCGATCATGGGCAGCCCTTCAGGCACGGCTGCAACGGCCAAGGCGATAGACGTTTTCAGCATGGGCAGCAACGGATAGCCCCGCAGCCAGCCCATCACAAACACCAGGCCACAGACGCCACTGCTAAGCAGTGCCAGTTGGCCGCCCGCCTCATCGAGTTGCCGGTCCAGGGGCGTATCTTCTGACTCGGCTTCACCCATCAGCTGTTGGATCTGGCCGATTTCGGTGAAGCGTCCAGTCGCCACTACCACCGCCCGCCCCGTGCCACCGGTAACCACAGTGCCTCTATAGACCATGTTGCTGCGTTCAGCTAGGGGAATGTCTGTTGCCTCTAAGGGCTGTATCTGCTTGCTGACGGGAACACTTTCTCCCGTTAAAGATGACTCGTTAACGCTGAGGTTATCGGCGGCGAGGAGGCGCGCATCGGCAGCAATCACATCGCCGGTTTGGCATACCAGGATGTCGCCCGGGACCACTGATTCAACCTCAATCGTCTGCTTCTGGCCCGCACGAATCACCTGAGCGGACTGTGCTCCGGGTGCTTGCAATGAGCGGATAATCCGTTCCGACTGGCTCTCGGTGAGATAGCCGATGATGGCATTGATGCCCACAACGCTTGCAATTACCACCGCATCCGTTAGCCCATCCGTAGCGACCGATAACCCAGCGGCAACTGCCAACAGCGCCACTGGCGGCGACTGGAACTGCGCGATCAAGATGCTGAGGTCCGATCGCCGCTCACTCTCAATCAGGGTATTAGGGCCGTACTTAGCCCAGTGAGCCTGGACGATCTCTGCTGCCAGCCCTGCCTGGACAGTCGTATCGAACACTTTGAGGGCGACTTCACTATAGAGTTTGTGCCAGTCTTTAATCGGCTGATCTACCCTGATTGCAGTGGCTTGACGCCGCTGATCTGGCTTTCGGTGAGTAGATTGAGGCATCTGCGGGCAATCTTGCTGAAAGGTGAAACAGAATTTTTCAATGTGTTCGGCGATCGCCGTAACTTTCCTCTCCGGAGCCAAAGTACAGGGACAAAACTGGAGAGTTGCAAGCTAAAAGCTAACTCCAATAGG
>CAZLYS010000737.1:0-3008 GCA_964563415.1 uncultured Halomicronema sp. | reverse complement strand
CGCCATTCTCGCCACCAACATGAAAAGTGCCTTGGACTCGGCCTTTGTACGCCGCCTCCGCTTCATTGTGAATTTCCCCTTCCCTGGTCTGGCAGAACGTCAAACGATTTGGCAGCGCGTTTTTCCCGCTGAGACGCCCACCCAAGATCTGGACTTTGAGCGCCTCGCTCGCTTGACGTTAACTGGCGGCAACATCCACAACGTCGCTCTCAACGCGGCTTTTCTGGCCGCCCGCGACCCTCAGGCAAAAGTCACCATGCCCGTCGTGCTAGCGGCCGCCCGGTCAGAGTTTCGCAAGATCGATCGCCCCATCAATGAGGCTGATTTTCAGTGAGTTTAGAACCGTCAGCAATCAGGAGACAGCCATGCTAGCAGGTAGTAAACACCCCATCCAAGTACACATTGATCGCCTGATTTTAGACGGCATTGCCGTGCCCCATGCCCAGCGCCCTCATTTACAAGCAGCGGTAGAGGCCGAACTCGCGCGACTCCTGGCGGATGGCGGCGTGGCTCCACACCTAGCAACGGGAAGAGTCGTACCCCAAATACCGGGAGGCGCGATCGCACTGTCACGAAACAGCAATCCAGCTCAGTTAGGCCACCAAATTGCCCACGCCGTTTATCGAGGGATCGGCCAATGACCCGTAACAACACCGCTCGAATTCAGCCGCAACAATCGACCAGCCATCCTCTATCGAGCGGGATTTTGCAGCGCAAGTGTACATCTTGTGGCCAGCACACGATCGCGGGTGAGAAATGCGAAGATTGCCTGCAAAAAAGATCGGCAAATCAAACAGCAGCAGCTTATCCCTCTCAATCAACCGAGGTGAACTTTCAGCTACTTCAAGAGTCCCGTTTGCCTTCTGACCTGACCCAGATTCCCATTCAAGCAAAGCTGAGGATGGGCCAGCCGAATGATCAATATGAGCAGGAAGCCGATCGCGTGGCGGCCCACGTGATGCGCATGCCAGAGCCGAGCTTACAACGTCAGACAGATGAGCCAGAAGAAGATGACATATCGATCCAAAGAAAACCGTTGGTACAGCGCCAATTTTCTGGGACTGATAGCAACAGGGAAGTGCCCTCTATCGTGCATGATGTCCTGCGATCGCCGGGTCAACCCCTCGATTCAGATATTCGTAACTTCATGGAGCCGCGCTTCGGTTATGACCTGAGTGGGGTGCGTATCCATGCTGATGCCCATGCCAATCAGTCTGCAACCGCGATTAACGCGAGTGCCTACACCGTTGGGCAACACTTAGTATTCGGTGCTGATCAATATGCTCCGAGGTCCAGAAGAGGAAGGCAACTCATAGCACATGAACTGACTCATTCAGTTCAGCAAAACGGAGCACCAAAATCGATTGATCGAAATTTGCCCCTGAAAGGTTCCAACAATGCAGGCGAGCAAGAAGCAGCACAAACAGTTCCAAGCCAAACAAGTTGGAAACCCGGATTGTCAATCAGAGAACAGCGCAGCAAGAAGCCAAAAAACAAACCTAATATCCCCAAAGCTATTCAGCGACAACTGGTTACCCCCCTAGCCCCAGGAGGAGGATTTCAGGGCCTCATGGAGCGCGATCGCCAACGCGCAGCTTTACCTTCAACTGCTGCTCCAACCCCTCAAATTGATGTGCGCTCTAAACCGGCTACTGTTGTTGGCCTGCTTGGATTCCAGCATTTGTTCATCGTAGAAACCAATGCTTCTGGCAACCAATATTTCTATCGAGGAGGCCCAGGCAACAGATGCTCAGGAGCAATTGGGCCATTCCATGGCATCAAAACTGATCACGGTCGTTATGTACCCAGTACGATCGATTGGAGTCCTGGAGCCCCATCGGTCACGGTTGCCACAGGTTCTGCCACCCGTGGTAAAAGAGCTTGCTTCTTAGGACAACTCGCAAGAATTCACAGCAGATGTATTCCATACAGTGCAACAGGACCGAATAGCAACACCGTTGTCAGAATGCTTCTGGGGGGGTGTTCATTACCGATTAGATCGCCCGTCTCGCCATGGAGAACCCCAGGATTCTGAAGCTTGACTGCACAATCGGAGTTTAAACACAGCTAAAATCGCATACCGAGGAAATGCCAATGGCAAACCGCTCTAAGCTTCGATGGAAGAAATTCTCCCACCCTGATCAAGTCAAGTCTGTCCTCTGGGCTCATTTATCGACCGAATCGACTGTCGGTGACATAAAAATGTTCGCTGAAGACCAAGATTTTGAATGCTCAGATTTAGTTGATGACATCATTTACTGTTCAACTTTTGCTAGAAATCTTCTATTTATTTTTGAGTCAAAATGGCTGATGAAATTCTATTTTGACGATTCAGAGAAATTGATAGATATTGCTGTCGAGCTTGGCCATACTGCTCTTTGAGCAGCTACCTCTTGAAGAATTTAATGATTACTGTATAGAGCTGAGAGGACTTCTCAAGTTATGTCACAACAAGCTCGGCAAAAGACTCGACAAAAACCTGTGCAATCGCAGACACAAAGTTTGCTGAAAAGTAGGTGTGATGTTTGTGGGCAGCATACAATTTCGGGTGAAAAATGTGAGACCTGTCGGCAAAAAGACTCGACCTTGCAGTGTCATTCACCTGAGCAGGCTTACTCTTCCCAACCAATTAATTCAATTCTTCAGCCTTTCCAGGAGTTTTCTGCCAACTTCAGCCGTATCCCCATTCAAGCAAAGCTGAGGATGGGCCAACCGAAGGACCAGTATGAGCAAGAAGCCGATTGCGTGGCGGACCAGGTGATACGTATGCCAGAGCCAAGCTTACAACGTCAGACAGATGAGAAAGATGATGATGAGATATCGATACAAAGAAAACCATTGGTGCAGCGCCAATTTTCTGGGGCTGATGGGGACATGGATGTTCCTCCTATCGTGCATGATGTCCTGCGATCGCCGGGTCAACCATTGGAATCCAA
Source organism: uncultured Halomicronema sp. (assembly GCA_964563415.1). Classification (GTDB taxonomy): domain Bacteria; phylum Cyanobacteriota; class Cyanobacteriia; order Phormidesmidales; family Phormidesmidaceae; genus Halomicronema. Next base: position 72 of record CAZLYS010000737.1, on the reverse strand, counting down.
TACTCGCAGTTTTATGGAGCATCGCTTTGGATTTGATTTTAGTCAGGTTCGGATACACACTGATTCAAGGTC
>CAZLYS010000736.1:0-3014 GCA_964563415.1 uncultured Halomicronema sp. | reverse complement strand
TATTGAGCTATTTGGCGGCAAAGAAGTTTGAGCAAGAGCAGTATGTTTTGTTTGAGCAGACAGAAATTGAGGGGTATATTGCAGAGTTTTTAGGGATTGGGTTGCGGGAGAGTCGGGAAGTGTTAAGGGCGATCGAAGCTCAGCATGGGTTATTGATTAAGCGATCACAGAGAATATATTCCTTTTCCCACTTAACTTTTCAAGAGTATCTTGTAGCCAAATGGTTTTGTGATTTAACTAAGCAGAATGTTTTAATAGCAAAAATATCACGATTGCACTGGCGTGAGGTATTTTTGCTCAATTCGGAAATAGTGATGAATTTAGATTCTCTATTAGCTCTGATTGAAATATCAGTTAGCGATTTAGTAAGCAAAGACCAAAAAATTCAAGATTTTTTAATTTGGGTTGGTAACAAAGCTGCTTCCATTTCAACAAACTACAAATCTATTTCCTTAAGAGCATTCTATTTTGAAACTGCATTTACCCTTGCAATAGCCCCTCAAAAAGCTGATGATTCTAAGCTTGCTCGCTTAAACAAAAATGGAGGATTCACGCTCTTTCTCGAAGGAGCTTTTTCTCTTACTCTTACACGTTCCTGTGGGAATGAAATTAAAAGATCCGGTTATGGAAGTCCTCAGCTTTCTCTCGACTATATGCTGATCTATGCTCTTGTTCTTTCATTAGCTTCTAAAGATGTGAGTATACCCGACAGGCAACTTAATCATCAACTTTTTGAAGGACTGAAAAATAGGCTTGAACGAGCACTAGAGAGTGCTAGAAAGCCGCAAGTAAAACAATTCATTTTAGAGAGTAGAAGTAATTTACAAAATATCGTAAATGATTATTTTCAGGAGGGTTGGAATGAACAGATAGGCGAAATTAACAGTGAGTATGAGTCCTTGAAGCTGAGGAGTCTTAGCCGATTTATCCAGTCTTGGAGTCAATCTCTTAGAAACTCCATGGTTAGAAACTGCGATATTGGTCATGATTGGAAATTTAGCGATGCACAAGTCAAAGTACTTCGAGAATATTATTACGCAAATGTAACTTTGGCTCAGTGTTTAAACGGAAGTACTAGAGTTGACGCTAAATTTCGTCAAAAGCTCGAAGAAACGATGATATTGCCGATTTCTGAAATCAAGAAACGCCAATATGAAAAAGTGGAGTAGGAAATTTATACAGGCTAATTAAGATCTATCAATGAATTAAAGAAACCTAAGTAAAGGGGTTGCAAGGCACAGTAAATACCCTTTCCCTCACCTAGATTGGTGTTGTACTTACCAATCTGCACCACATACTGAATGACCTTCTGGTCGTCCTCCGTTTGCCGCCAACCGTCTAGAGCCGACCTATCCTCCCCAATTCGATCAAGGATTTTAGTCACCAGCAGCAGTTCGTCGGGTGTCGGCATGAGATCTCAATCGGGCATTCAGGGGCAATTTGGCACAGGTTGGGGCCAGAATGTTGTTGCTCCTAGTATGGCTCAACCCTCCGTGTAGAGCATAAAGGGGACCGAGACTACAATGGCTACAGGGTTGAAGTCTCTATCGAGGCGTAAGCGCAGATGCTTTCGAATGAGCTAGAAGCGATACTGAATCAGATTGAGGCTGGAGATCACACCGTCGAAGATCTGGCGCTGCTGCGTCAATTACTGGGTAGCCAAAATCACTCACTCATCCAGCAGCTAGACGGAAAATATAATGTCTATGTCGGGCAAGGACGAAACATTCATATCGGCGATCGCACCTACGTTTCCTGGAGTGACGAAGCGATCCAAGCGTTGATTCAGGCTATTCGCGCAGATCAGAGTGATCCCAGCCAAGCAAACGCCCCGCGCCCACAAGAGTTGTGCCGCGATCGCCAAACGCTCGATCAATATCTGGATGGAACTCTGAACCGCCTCAAGCAGCAGGGCTGCCTGGATATTCAGCAAAACGTGATGAGCGATAGCCAGTACTTCAACTACGTTGCCAGAATCTCAGACTTTGAGCTTCCATTCGGCCCACTGAGTACCCGAGGAGAAGCGATATTCCTGTTTTCCGAGTTTGCCTCGATTACCATGCCCATCCTGCAGCAGTTCTCCGGTGAATGTTTGCAGTGGGCAAGGGGAAAGGTAAACTCCAAAGCGGCTGGTCAAGCCTTTTATAATTTCAGAGTGCCAACGCATCTTTGTTTTGCGATCGCCCTAGTCGATCAACTCGATGCTGAGACGAAAGCGGCAATTCAGATGACGAACCCAATTGACCGTCGAGTCGATATTCTTTGGTATGAGGTGCCGGTCGTTTACGGATTAAACGACCGGCAGCTGTATTTTTACAGTGAGCCTGCCAATTTTTTCGATCACTTCAAGGGAGAGATTGCCTGGAAGCAAATACGCCCCGTGATTCAGCAACTGCTGTCGCCATCTTCTGACTGAAACTGTAATTAAATTTCTTGCCGCTTATGACTGATGAACTTTCCGACATCCTTGAGTGCATTGCTTCTGGGAAATACTCTGAGGCAGATATCACAGCATTGCAGCAGACTCTAAAGAGTGAAGAAGGGCGATCGCTAGTCCAACTGGGTAAGTACAACATCACCATCGGCGAGGGCAAAGATATTCAGATTGGCGATCGCACCTTCGTCAAGATCGATGATGCAGCCGTGCAAGCGATCGTTGACGCCATTCGTCAAGTCCCCTTACATGCTCAACCGGATACTTGGATGGTGCCTGCCAATCGCAACCCTTTTTTTACAGGACGCAAAACTTTGCTAGCAGAGATGCGAACTTCGCTTGTGGCAGGTCAGACTGCAGCATTTTGTGGATTAGGCGGTATGGGAAAAACTCAGATGGCCGTTGAGTATACCTATCACTATCGAGCCGACTACGATGTTGTGCTGTGGGTTCGGGCAGAGCAAGCCGGAGAATTTAGCTCGGGACTGGTAGAAGTAGCGAAAGCTCTAGCATTGCCAATTTCCCAGGAGCAGGACGAAACGCTTATTATCAGTGCAGTCAAGGCGTGGTTGAAGCATCA
>CAZLYS010000735.1:0-3019 GCA_964563415.1 uncultured Halomicronema sp. | reverse complement strand
GGGGCGAATGCAACATTTTGAGGAAGCAGCCGAGATGTGTGTACTTAGTAGCCCAAACGTGGGAGAGGGATTTAGGGTGTAGACGCGCAGCGGCTTCTCGCAGAGTGGGCTAATGGGTGGCAAATTTACGCCGAGCGGTACTACTGTTTTACTAAAGCTGATTCACCATTAGCTTTGCTTCATTGATTAGAGGGCATCAACCACTCTTTCATCCTTGTCTTCTAACTCTGGAATAGAAAGATGAGGATCCTATGGGGAATCAAAGAAATTGGCAGGATATTAGCAAGATTTATTCAGTGATCAGAAATGGATGTCTACAACATTAGGGCGATCGCATCTAACTTCTAGAGAGTATTAGTAGCGTGTGTAGCAATTGGATGAACGCGACCAACTTCGATAGTAAATGCGGCTAAAACCTCAGCCGTCGCGCGTAGAAGCTCCTGATGCTACATAGACATCCCAACTGGTCTATTGGTGATCTTCGGGATTTGAATCAGAGTCTTTAGCTTCACCATACTGCAAGCGAAAACGCTCAATCTGGTTCTGAATGCCTGCATAATCAACGTAGTCAACCACAGCAGCGATACCTTCGGGGCGATGAGTGATGACCGTTGTCCCAATCCCTGTTAGATCTATCAATTCTGTATTGATATTCCAGTAAGCACCACTCGTGGAGATCGAGAATGTCATCGTGAGCACTGTAATACCGCCGCTCTCAAAGCATTGAGTGATTTCATAGTCAATATTGCGAGCATCAAGTTCTTCTGAGGAGTCTCTGAAGAACTCAATTATCGCTTCACGACCCACCAGTGCAATGGCGTTTTGACCCAGGTGAACGACTGTCGGATCATCATATGTTGCATCCGGTGTAAGTAACTCCTGCATGCGTGCCCAATCCTGAGATTCTATCGAATCAACCCAGTTATACGTGGGCGAACCTTCACCACAGGCAGAGGCTAATACGGGTTGATTCATGCCAACGGCGAGTAGCGTGCAAGTTAAGTAAATAGATTTCCAGCGCATAATTGTTCCCTATTTATGCCTGCCTTTGTTACGAGAGTATTTTTATGATGGAGCATACATTTCAAAGATCTCAGCTTCGGTCATATCGTTTGTTTGATTGGCAAAGCTGTAAAACGAAGGTTTTTTATCAATGAAAACTTGGCTATCAAACACAAAAGGCGCTTGATCATCAAACAGCCCAACCGGAACCATGTGCTGATTGCTCCCCTTCAATCGATAAAACAGATGACTCCCACATTTATTGCAGAAGCCACGTTCCGCCCATTCCGATGAGTCATACACGGTAATATCTTCTTCTCCTTTGAATGAAATGTCCGTGCCGCAGTCTACTGCCATCAATGGCCCTCCCCCCCATTTTCTACACATGCCGCAATGGCATGCACCTACCTTTTTACTGAGGTTCTTTGTCGTAAAACTGACAGCACCACAGAGGCAACTTCCGTTTTGATTGGCTGTTTCTGGCATCTTGTTCTCCTAATTTATGAACTTTGCTTTTCCACATAGAGACTACTGTTTCACCAGAGCAGCTTCAGTTAGTATTGGCTTTGCTTAACTGGTTAGAAGACATCAAACAATCTTTTATCCTTATCCTTTAACTCTGGAATAGAAGGCTGAGGATCTTATGGGGGAATCAAAGAAATTGGCAGGATATTAGCAAGATTTATTCAGTGATCAGAAATGGATGTCTACAGCAGTAGGGCGATCGCATATAGCTTCTAGAGCATATGAGTGGCGTGTATAGCAAGCGGAGACGCTCAATCTGGGTTGGAATTCCTCCGTAATCAACGTAGTCAACTACAGCAAAAATACATAGCATCGTTATGTGGCATGGCGGGGTCAACCCAGTTGGTATAGCTTCTGCGATACCGCCTCAACCAGGGCGATCGCGGCCTGCTCGTTCGTTACTGTCGGCAACCGCTGCTCAAGGCGTTCAAAGCGATCGCAGGCGACTTACCCTTGAGCGAGAGGGGAAAGTTGGTCACTGCGGCAAAGGTCGTTATGGGCCTTTTACCCCAGCTTGTAGCCAATTTGCCGTAGAAACTGCTGGCGATCGCGCACGTCGTCAGGTTCCTCAACGCCCTGGGGCGGTGAACCGTCAATTACTCCCAAAATGCCGCGCCCTTGAGCACTCGTAGCGACCACCACTTGCACCGGATTAGCCGTTGCACAGTAGATTCGACAAACTTCTGGGCACTGCTTGATAGCGTTTAGCACGCTAATCGGAAAGCCCTGCTGCATCAAAATAATGAAGCTGTGGCCTGCTGCGATCGCCTGAGCATTTTCAATGGCGGCGCTTTGTAGCGCCTCATCATTGCCAGCCGCCCGAATTAGACAGGGACCCGATGCTTCACAAAAGGCCAGCCCAAATCGGATTTGGCTAGATGCAGTGGCGATCGCCTCATAGAGGTCTTCTACAGTTTTGATAAAGTGACTTTGCCCTAGAATCAGATTGCTATCAGACGGTTGCTCCAGGGTCACCAGATCGAGTTCCATGTTAGTCAGCCTCATGCTTGGATCGGCGCGTTCTTTTACGAAGACAGACTCTCAAGTCTGACTGTAGGGAAAAACTATGAGTAAGTTATGAGGTCTTGTTGGGTAAACACCGGAATATGAAAAGATCGGCTACCCCGAATGTGGGCTTCAACGATGCACCCACGACGCTGACGACGAAGGGGGTAATCCCGAGGTCGGGTTCGATTGTAGCCACTGGTTATATGCTTCCTCCGATCGCCGTTTTTAGATGCCTCATGGCAGCGTCCTGCAAGCGAGTAGCATTGCCGACGACGGACTCGCGACTGGCATGAAGAAACGACAGTCGTCCCCCAACTGTGATCACGCCGACCATCTTCTCTTCGACGTCTGAATAGAACAGGGGACCATACACACCCTCAAGTTCGAGCGATCCATAGCGAGTTGGGATGTCGAATCGCCCCACATTGGTCAGCGCATATCCATAGGTGATCTGGTGCCAGCCCATCTTGCGTAGAAACAGGCT
>CAZLYS010000734.1:0-3026 GCA_964563415.1 uncultured Halomicronema sp. | reverse complement strand
GCCTTGATAGATATGCTGAGGGCTATGGCCTTATAGGCCTCTGGCTGAGAATTATAGTCAGGTTGTTTTGAGATTTGTTCCCAAATGGTTTGGAAAACTGCTGCTGTACTGCCTTGGCCGGCTGCTTGGACTGCAATATTGTAGGCAGTTGCCTTATTAAGGTGTAGCGGGGCGCTTGGGGCGTTCAACCGGCTCAGCATCATGCTGCACAGGGTCTTGATGAGTGAAGGCTCCGGAGGTGGCGATTTTACATTGTTATCCTGATCTTCATGTTGCGACCAGTCCTTCAGGGCCGCCATTACATCCTTGGGTGTGGTATCTTTGCCTGAAGCCAGGTTGATCATGGCTATTACTCCAAATGCATCGTCTGCCAGGCTGGCAGCAGCTTGTGGCGACATACCCATCTTGGTGAAGAGTTTTATCATGTATTTTCTCTGCACGCCATGCACCTTGTCATCTAAATAGCCACATATCTTTTTACAGGCCTTGTTGGCTATCCATTTCGCAAGTGATTCAGCGGTTCCCCTTAAATCATAAGGTGAAGCCTCTACATCGGTATCAATGTCCACATCCACATCCCCGTCTACATCCACATCCACATCTACATCTATATCAATGTCTACGTCTACATCCACAATGGCAAAAACATCTACATCCACATCGATGTCCACATCTACGTCAATGTCTACATCCACATCTACATCCACATCAATATCAGTGTCAATGTCGGTGTCTACATTGACGGGCTCGAGGCTTTCGTTTCCTTCAATGCTCTCTGATGCATCTTTCATGGCATCATCAGCCGCCTTTTTAGAAGCATCATTCTTATTCTTCAGATACTCCTTGATTTTATCACAAGCCGTTTGAACCGGTTCTTGTATAAACCCGGTAGCCGTGTTTACATCTTCTAATTTTAATTCGCTCATGGTGTTTTGAGAGGGTTAGGGTTGTGGAGGATTTTTTTGGTTGTATTGAGCAAGGTGCGATTCACTACCTGGCTGGTAAGTTTGGTTTTCTGCCATTCAGAATAAAAGGGGACGGAACGCCTGCGCAAGCTTGCCTTAGCCATGGCATAGAGGCCATCAGCTGCCAGATCACTCAGCTGGAGCTCTTGTTGAAGCTGCATCTTGAAATCGGGCTGTGCTTCTGTATGGCCCACCAGATTGGAGCGCTTCTTCATATCGCGTTTCCAGGCCCCGGCAGCTCCGAAAAAGTAGCATGATCCTGTAATGGGGTCAAACAAAAACTGCAGCTTGCCATAGCTCAGCTCTTCCAGGGCCTTATTGGCCCAGGTCAATTTGCCGTTTTTATATTCAAAGGTATCGAGCTCATGCGGCCCAATCCGGAGTCGCTCTGGACTGAGGTGTAGCTGGTTGATCACGCAGGTATCCCAGTTGAGCCCCCCCACTTCGTAGCTTCCATAAAAAGTATCGTCACTTACAGGGCCTGCACTCATCAGCTGGTTCAGGTGCAACTCAATACCCTGAAAATGTGACTCCTGCCCTTCGGCATCGATGATTTTGCCTTGAAGGCTACGGTCTCCGTTTTTGGCAGAGTTGAGGTCAAAGAAGATCAGGCCACTGTGGGGGTTGCCTTCCTCAATATGCCAGGACAGTGCCCCATTGTGATAGGTAAGTCCTTTCAGCGGCTGGTCATTGTACATGACCACCGACTTGGCCGTCTTGGCATGACCCAAAATAGAGAGCACATGGCCTTGTGTCGCATCGTAATAAGCGGCTGTCCAGGGCAGCAATGTGGTGGCTTGGATGCCTTTTACCGACTGATACAAGTCTTTGGGTACAACTTCCAGGTCCAACTGTTTGGTCCAGTTAAGGAAAGTGTGCCCCAGGTTGGGGCTTTCCCAGGCTTCGCGCATTTCGCTTTGAAACTCCCGGCTCAGCCTGGAACTCATCAATAGCTTCATGACCAGCAAGTCGCTGTCAGGGTAGCTTACCCGGGAGCCTTTGACGGCTATTTGAATGGCGCCTTCGTTTCTGCTGATCAGGGCTTGCTTTTCTTTATCAGAAAGGCCTGGGAAAAGCTCTTCAGAGGTGGCTACTTCTGGTCTTGTGCGATAGAGCTCAGCAAAATTCGGATCATCACAAAGCTTGAGTAAAAATTCACCGGCCCGGGTCACCTCCTGGTGCTGGTAGCGGCTGGGTACCTTAAAACTGGCAAACTCTTCTATGGCCGCCAGCTCACGGGTACCATATTCGCCCTTGGCTCGGCTAGGAGGGGCGGGATTGATCTTTTGACCCCTTTTGATCAGGCCAATGCGGGCCGCCATTTCTGAATCAGAGTCGGTAGCATCGCGGGGAGCAAGGTAAAAGGTGGAAAGCCCAGTGATTTTTTGCTGAATGGCCGGGTCGCCCAGCTCGCTCAATTTGAAAACCTCGTTGGTGGGTTCCATAGTAGGATATCGGGCCGCTACATAATGGGTAACTGGATAATGCTCCCCATAGAACTCCTGGAGATAGCTCACCAGCACCATGAATTTGTCATTGATAAAGCCTTTTCTGCGATAACCCATCTGCCCAATCAGGCCGACCTGCCAGAGGACCACATGTATGCTGGGGTCGGGTTTTCTTTTCCTTACCAGCATGTCGGTAGCCTCGTAGGTGAGCAAACCAGGATGGGCAGGGTCTACGCCCAGGTCTGAGCACAAGCAATCAAGGGCCGAGATACCCGATTTCATCCGTGCAAAGTGCCCTTCACGCCTGGCAATCTCCACGGCCCTGTGGGTAGACAGGACAAAGATACCAGGGTGACCATAATAAATGCCCACTACATTTTGTCCTTGCCTTACGGGGTGTAGCATGGCCTCGGTCATCTGCGTGTAAGTATTGAACCTCACCTTATTGTCGTCATAAAAAACGTAGAGGTCGAAGGCATCGGGCCTTAGCTTACGTATCCAGATGATGGTGGCACTGTCGGCCACGCAATAAAAGACCTTGTCGGCAGCCTTGATGATGGCTTCGGCATCTCTGGAAAAACCGACTGACTCTATGCCTGAACCTAGAATGGTG